>CAYPJN010000001.1:0-2388 GCA_964411055.1 uncultured Lentisphaerales bacterium
CGCTATATCGCCACACACCGCAACAGCGAGACCAATCTTTACGCTGCGAGAGTTCTCGGACAGATCGCCTACGCCCGCGGGAATTATCCCGACGCCATCAAGTGCTATGGTCTTTACTCAAAGAGCCTCGGGGGAGAAGATCTCCTGAAGTATGCGCGTTCCTTCCATGCCGCCGGCGACCTCAAGAGCACGCTCGAACAGATTGAGGAACTGAAGAAGCGCGATGGACACATGAAGGGCGACATCTGGGCGAACGCGTCCCGTCTGGTGAAGAAGGAACTGGACGCGAAGAAGTAGCGGGGTTGACAACAACCGGCCGACGGCCGGCCGAAGAGCGCCCTCAGACATGAAAATCGTCAGGTGCATCCTCCCGCTTCAGTGTTAAACGTTAGGCGTTCAGTGTTGAGCGTTATTCTCTCCCGCTTTCGACAAGGCTCGCGACAGGGCTCGCGACAGGGTATAATCCGGCGTTTCCCAATAGCCTCCCGGACGCAAGGCCATCGGCGCCCCATGCGCCCTTCCGGCACTCCCCGCGGCGGTCCGATTAATGAAAATCACCCCTTCGTACGTTCTGGCCACATGCGGCGGCGCGGCGCTCGGACTCTTTGTATCCGCCCATGTGCGGCTGGCGCCTTTCTGGTGCGACGGCACGCCGCGCGGCGCCGTGCTCGCGCCGTGCCTGCTCCTGCCGGCGCTCGCGGCCGGTTTCGCGGCGGGACGCCGCCTGGCGCGCGGGCGCGACGTGCCGTCGTCCGCGGCGGCGGCCGCCGTGCTGTCCGTGCTGGCCGTGTGGCTGGCGTGCGCGCCGCTGCTCATGCCGGGGATGATCGCCTCGGGGCTGGAGTCCTTCCACGGAAAGTTCCCCGGCTGGGGGCGCTTTCTCTGGTGGCAGACCGGCATGCTGGGGCGCGTGCTGCTGCCGGCGGGTCTTCTGGCCGGGTGCGGCGGAAGCCTGTTGTGCGCGGGGCCGGCCGGGCGCCGGATCGCCGCCGCGCTGGCTGGCGGCCTGCTGGCCGGCACGCTCGCCGCCCGCCTGCTGCCCGCGGCCTGGGGCGTGGAGGGCGCGCTGCGCGCGGCCGCGCTGACGGCCGCGCTGACAGCCGCGGCCGCGGCGGGCGCGCGTCTGGCCGATCGTCCGCGGCTCGCCTGGGCGGCATGCGCGCTGCCCCTGCTGGCGGCGCTCGGCTATCTCCTGCTCCTGCACGGCCGCCCGCCCCTGATGTCCGAACATCCCGTCGGCTGCTGGCTGGCCACTCAGGGCGCTTTGGCCCGACTGCCCGGAACCATCGTTGCGCATCATGACGACGGACTTCACACGCTAACCCTGCGACGCTTCCCGGAAGGCGGCTATCTGCTCTGCCGCGACGGCGAGCGCCGCTTCGCCCTGCCGGGCGACCTGCCGGCCGCCGTCCTCGCGGTGCACACGCCCCTGCTGCTCCATCCGCTGCCCCGCCGCCTGGCGCTGCTAGGCGATGTGAATGGCGAGGATCTCGCCGCCGCCGCCACGCATCCGCTGGAGAGCATCGCCTGCCTGGGAGAAGGACGCGCGACATCCGGCGCAATCCGTCCGCTGCTGGCCGCTGGACACGGACGCGGAACCGTGCTCGAGGATCCGCGCGTGAGCTTCAGCGCCGGGGAGCCGCGGGCGCTGCTGCGACGGAAGGAGGGACGCTACGATGTCATCGTCTCGCGCACCGGGCCGCCATGGAGCCTGGATGGCGCGCGGGCGCTGACGCGCGTCTATTTCGCCGACTGCCGGCGCGCGCTGGCGACGAACGGCATGCTCTGCGTGACGCTCGACGTGCAGCATCTCGCGCCGGAACAGGCGCGCCGGATCGTCGGCGGCTTTGCCGCCGTCTTCCCGGAAATGCAGGTCTGGTCGCCGCAGTTCAACCGCCTGCTGTTGGTCGGCGCGGCGGGCGGAGCGACTTCCGATGCCGGGCAGTTGCTGGCGCGGCTCGAGCAGCGCAAGGTCATGCGGTCGCTGGCGCGGGTCGGCGTGCTGGCCCTGCCCGACCTGTTGGCCTGCCTGGTCATGACGCCGTCGGGCGTGGCGCGCTTCCTGGCGCCGGAGCCGGCGGCGCGCGGCGGCGCCTCCGCCTGGGGGCTGGCCTGGGAGACGGCCCGCGGGCGCTGGACGCCGGAGGTCAATTTGAAGACGCTGGCAGCCATCGAGGCGGCGCGCGCCTGGCGGCTCGACATCCTGAAGCCCGGCAGTCTCGATCCCGGCCTCTTCGATGCGCTCCAGTCGCGGGCGGTGCGCCAGATGGCGGCGCGGGCCGCCGTGATGGAGCTGCGCACCGGCCCGGCGGCGGCCACGCGCGACGCGGCGGTGCGGCAGGCGCGGGCCGCCGCCCGCCTTAACGCCGGCGACGCCTTCCTGAACCG
>CAYPJN010000001.1:2398-5930 GCA_964411055.1 uncultured Lentisphaerales bacterium
GATGGCGTCCGCCGGGCAGTCCGACCCGCCGGTGCTGCTGGCGATGGAGCAGGAGGGCGCCTACGCCCTGGCGCGCGGCGACCACGCGGGCGCCGCGCGCCTCTACGGCGATGTGCTCGCGGTGCTTCCCGAGCGCGCCAGCGCGCACTATGGCGCGGCGATGGCCGACCGCGGGTTGGGACGCGCGGAATCGGCCTACCTCCATCTCCTGCGCGCCGTGGCGGACGCGCCGGACGCGCGCGAGTGCCGGCTCGCCCTGGCCGAGGCGGCCTTCGCGGCCGGCCACGAGTCCGAGGCACTGGCGCAGTACCGGCGGCTGCTCGAGAGCCGCGCCGACGATCCCGAGACGCTGATCGGCCTGGCGGTCTGCCTCGGACGCGGCAAGCCGCCCGTCCGGGATCCCGCGCAGGCGATCGCCTCCGCGGAGCGCGCCGCCGAGCTGACGCGCTACCGCGACGCCCGCATCGCGGCCATTCTGGCGGATCTCTACATCGAGAATGGCCGCGTCGTGGAGGGTGTGAGCCTCAAGCGCCGCCTGCGCCTCGCCCGGCAGGCGCGCTGACGCGCGGCGCCGTCTTCCGGCGGCGGGCAAGCAGCATGATGGCCGCCACGCCCCCCGCGCCGGGCAGGCCGCCTTCGCGGCGCTGCCGTGACCGCATTATTACCCCCTTCAACATGGCGGTTCCCGCGAGCCGTGCGCCCTGGCTACCAGAAGACCACGAGCTTGAAGAACCGCACGGGCGGGATGCTCGTGTCAGGCAGCCGTAGGATGACCTGTTCGCGATCCGTCCCGGCAGGCAGAACCAATTCGCCTAGGATCGATTCCGTGCAGTCGTACCAGTCGGCCAGGTTCTCCGACGCGAAGAGCGTGAACACCAGGGCGGGATCGTTGGACCGTCGGAAATATCCGATCAGCCAGTCGCCGCCCGCGTCGCGCGAGATCGACAACAGCGCGGACTGGTCCGGCGTATTCGGGTCGCCGACAAAGGCGTATTCGCCATCGTTGGGCGTTCCATCGCCGTCGGGATCGGCGCTGCCGCCCCACAGGCTCAGCTCGGTCCAGGGGTTGCCGATCTCGTCGCCGAAGTTCTCCGCGTCCCAGGCGGCGCGCGGCGCCAGCGCGGCCGGGACAAGACCGTCGAATGTCAGGTAATCGATCCGGTAGATGAAGGCGAAGCCCTTGTCGCCGGCCTGGTAGGCCGGAGCGCCGACAATCGCCGTTCCCTGCTGGAATCCGACCGCGCGCCCGAAGGTCATGGCCGCGCTGTCCGCCGGCCGGGTGAAGCGCTCGATCAGCACCCATCCACCGCCGCTCTCCGTCTGATCGTTGAAAAGGAAGGCGGAGCCGGACGCTTGGGCCGGGGCGCCCACCAGCAGGCAGCCGCCGTCCAGGGCCACGCTGTAGCCGAACTGGCGCTCCGTAGCGAGACCGGCGTTCAACTGGCCCTGGCCGGCAAAGACGACGGAAGCCGCGGCGCGGCGGAAAAGATATACGCGGCCCGCATCGGAAACGGACGGCGAGCCCGCGGCCATGAACGGCGCCCCGACCGCCAGCCGGTCGCCGCGGACCGCCACGGCGTGGCCGAACTGACGCGCCTCGGCGGCATCCGGGCAGGTGACCTGCTGCACCAGCCCCCACATGTTCGAGCCACCCTGGTGGCGCTCGAAATGGAACACGGCCCCCTCGCGCGTGGCGTTGGACGTCTCGACGTCGAACCGCGGCGCTCCGACGACCAGCGTGTCGCCATCGAACGCCACCTGCCATCCGAAGGCCGCATCGCCGCTGCCGGCGCCCGAGGGCGACCAGCGCATGGCCTCGCCCCAGGCATTCGATCCGCCCGTGTGGCGTCCGAACACGAAGACCGTGCCCGTGCCGCCGGTGCCGTTGGTCAGCGCCGTGGTGTCGGGGGCCCCGACCGCCAGCCAGTCGCCCGACAGGGCGACCGAAAGGCCGAACTGGTTGGCGCCCGGCGCGTTCGTCGGCGTCAGCCGCATCCATTCGCCCCATGCATCGGGGCCGCCATAATCGCGGCGGAACATGTACACCGATCCGCGCCGCGTCCCTTCGCCGGCCTGGTTCGGCGCGCCCACGGCCGCGAAGTTCTCGCCCAGCGAGACGGACCAGCCGAAACCGTCGCCCTGGCCGATCGATGGCGGCAGCAACTGGCGCCATGCGCTCCAGTTGTTCGTGCCGTACTCATAATATGGGCGGTACAGGTAGGCGGCGCCCGCTCCCGCGCCCCGGATCGCGATCTTGGGGGCGCCGGCAATCGCCAGCCGGGCACGGGCATCTACCGATGTGCCGAAGGCGTCGCGCGCCTCTTCCGACATCGGCCGCAACACCGCCCTATCCGAATAGGCGTTCATCGCAATCAGGCTGGTCCGGGTGTCCAGGACCGGTGCCGCATATCCATCGTCGACCTCCAGGCTCAGGTGCGTGACGACCGCCTGGCCCATCTCGACGGTGCCCGACGCGGCGAATTTCATGGCGCGCAACTGCGCCGTGGCCTCGGCGGCCGTGAGGTTCGTGGCCTGGTAGACGCCGCCGCCGAGATCCACGAAGGCGCCCAGGTTATGTAGCGCGCCATGGTCGGTCTCAATGACCGTCACGGTCACGTCGATCGGCTGCAACGCCTGGTCGTCGGGCTCGATGATGGTCACGGACCAGAAGGCCTGGTAGGGCAGCAGGCAGTAGAACCGCTGGTCGGACAAGGTGCCCGCGATGCCGGGCGCGTCGTTGACCCCCGTGACGTCCAGCGTCGTCTGCTGGTCAACAACCGGCGGCGAGCGGCGGTCCGTGGCCGTGACCGTGAAGCGCGCCGTCCACGTCATGTTCACCGGGACGAGGTTCTCCTCAGGCACGAAGACGAGCTGGCGGATCGCGTCCGTGGCCGCCGCGGCTGTCGCGTTAGACAGCACGTAGACGCCCCCGCCCACATGCACAAAGCCCAGCAGGTTCGTGAAGACGCCCCCGACAGGCTCCTCGATCACGACCGTCACGTTGAGCCGTTCCTCAAGCTGCTCGTCGACCTCGATCAGCGTGACGCCGCCGAAGACCGCGGCCGACTGCTTGTCGGTGATCGGCGCGTTGGTGGTCGTGTTCAGGATGACCGGCAGATCGTTGCGCCCCTCGACGACGAGCGTGACGGTGCCGGTGGCAAGGCCCGTGCCGGGATCGTACACGACCACCTCGGCCATGCCCGTCGAGGCCACCGCGGAATCGTCCAGCACCGTGTAGGCAAACTGCTCCGTGTAGGGATAGGCGCCCGCATAGGCCTGCGCCGGCGCATAGCGCACGGTGTTGTCGGCGTTAAGCTCCACCGTTCCGCCCGCCGTGGCGCCGAAGACCCGGTCGAGGACGTACTCGCCGTCCATCCCCGCGTCGAGCGCGTCGTTGGCCAGCACGTCGAAACGGTTGGAGGCCGAACCGGCCAGCGCGGCGAAACGGTCGTCCAGGACGGGCAGATCGCCGACGCGCACGGTCACGGCGGCACTTCCGGTTCCGCCGAGCCCGTCTGAAACCTCAGAGGTG
>CAYPJN010000001.1:5940-36609 GCA_964411055.1 uncultured Lentisphaerales bacterium
CCCACATGTCCGGAGGGAGGAGCGTAGCGCACCTGGCTCCCGCTGATGGCGACCGTGCCGCCGGCCAGCGTGGCCGAGACGCCGGTGATCGCCCAACCGGCCGCGCTGCCGGGCCGCACGCCGTCGTTGGCCAGCACCGGCAGCAGGTTGCCCACGCTGCTCCGTCCGACCGTGAAGGCGTCGTCCCGCGTCAGGGCGACCAGATGATCCGCGCGGTTGCGGACGCGCACGCGCACCTGGCCGGCGGCGCGCTGCCCGGCACCGTCCGCGATCTCGTAGGCGAAGCGCTCGGTAAACTCGGTAGTCGGCGCGGCGCCGGGACGGTAGATCAGCGAGAGCCCGCCGGGGGCGATGGTGACCGAACCGCCGGCGTTGGGCGCCTGGGCGCCCACGCCCAGCGTCGCGATCTGGAATACCTGGTCCAGTGCGGGCAGCAGCCGGTCGTTGAGCGTGACAGGCAGCTCGAAGTCCCGCGGCGCGCCCGCGTCTGCGTCCCAGGCGTAGAACACGGCGTAGTCGTCGTCGTTGGCGAAGAGGTCGCCCGGAGCCACGGTCACCGTCACCTGAGCCAAGTCGGTTGCCACGGAGTCGGAAAGCGTATATGTGAAATGCTCCTCGCCGGTGAAGCCCGCCGCGGGCGTGTAGACCAGCCGGTTATCCACGATGGCGACGAGGCCGCCGGCGTCCGGCGCGTCCGCGCCGCTGCCAAGCGCCAGGATCGAGTAGACGCGGTTGTTGGCGGGGAAGCCACGGTCGTTGGCCAGGACATCGAGCACATAGCCCGAGCCGCCGCCGCGCACGCGGAAGCGGTCGGGATTGGCATAGGTGCCCGGCGCCACGGTGGCGATGCTGACGACGCCCGTGGCCAGCCTGGCCGGCATGGACGCGTCGGAAATCACGTAGGCGAAGCTCTCCTGCCCGTACGCGCCGCCGGCCGTGAAGCGCAGCCGGGTGCCCGGGCCGTTGATGCCCAGCGTGCCGATGGCCGTGGCGCCGGACGGCGTGACCGAGACGAGACGCAGCACGTCGGGCGCGGCGGGCTGCGTGCGGTCGTTGGCCAGCACATCGAGCAGCACCGCGTTGGTATTGGCGGCCTCGAGCTTGAAGAAGTCGCCCACCGCCTCGACGCGGCCCACGACGACCGAAACCCGTCCCGTCCCCGTGCCGCCGATCCGGTCGGTGGCGACATAGCTGAACCTCTCTACGCCCGCAAAACCCGGGTTCGGCGTGTAGAGCAGGCCGGTGGCGCCGGCGTTGAGCGTGACGGCGCCGTGGGCAGCAGTCTCCGCGATAGCCGCGATCCGCAGCCCGGCGGTCGACTCGGTGACCAGTCCGTCGTTCACCAGCACGTCGAGGGCGTTGCCCTGGCTGGCCGCCAGCACGCTGAAGGCGTCGTCGCGCACGCCCAGCGTGCCACGCCGATCCAGGATCGTCGCCACCACATCGGCCCGTGCCGTCGAACTTCCGCCCGCGCTCACCGTGTAGGAGAAGGTCAGCGGCGCCAGTCCGTTGGTCGCCGTGTAGAACACGGTGCCGTCCACGACGCTCAGCGCGCCTGTGACGGAAACATTCGAGAGACCCGTGACCACAAGGCCCGCTCCGCCGCCGGGCAGCATCCCGTCGTTGGCGGTCAGCGGCAGGGCCACCGTCTCGCCCGCGGCAATCAGGAAACGATCGTCCGACGCGTGCAGAATGCCGTTGAGCGCGGGAATGACCGACCGCACCGTGACCCGCGCGGCGCGGGTATCGCCCGCCGCGTTGCGCACCAGGTAGCGGAAGGTGTCGTCGCCGGCAAAACCCGCCGGGGACGAATAAACCAGATACCCGCCGTTGGAGACGATGCCGATGGCGCCGCCATACAGCGCGGGGCCGGCGTCGACGATGGCCAGGCTTCCGGCGCCGTCGGTGAAGTCGCGGTCGTTGGCCAGCACGTCGAGCAGCCGCCCGGCCGCGCCGGACGGCACGTGGAACTCGTCGTCCACGGGCACGAGCAGGCTGTTGTCCGTGACCGTGTAGTCGAACACGTTGGTGAAGACCTGCCAGTCGGCGAGCTGGTTGAGCAGGTCGGAAACCGTGGCGTTGTGCATGACATTAGTGGGTGCGAGGTCGACATCCGCCTGGCCGGGATTGGGCAGATCGTCGGCCGGCACGATGCTTAGCCGGTCGTCGGGCGCATTGCCGTCGATGTCGATCTCGATGTCGTTGACCCGCGGGTCGAAGGCGAAGATTTCGTCCTCGTTGGTGATGCGCGTGTCGTCAATCGCGGTTGGCGTGTCGTTGACACCGATCACAAGTACGGCCACGAGCGAATCGATATTGCCGCCCATGCTGTCGGTGATGGTGGCGGTGAAGGTGTCGATCCGCATCTCGCCGCGCGCGAGGGTCTGGAGGCTGGTGGAGGCGGTCGGGTCGTAGGTGACGCCCGCGCCGTCGAGCGCCACGGCGGCCCCCTCGCGGCTGAGCGCCGCGACGCCGTCGACCGGTCGATGTCGGCGTCGTTGGCCAGCAGCTCGGCGGCGGGGATGGCCAGCGGCGTGTCCTCGTCGGTGGCGAAGATGCCGCGCAGCACGAGCGTGCCGGGGAGCGTCCCGCCGAGGTCGATCACGTGCAGGTCGGCCCTGCCGGGGGCGCCCGGGAGCGTGTACATCAGGTCGAGCCCCTCGGCGAGGATCTGATCGAGTATGTTGGATGGCGAGACGAGCGGATCCAGGATTTCCAGATCACCGGGGTCGTTGACGGGGAGCGGATCGTCGTTGACGCCGGTGATCTCGACGGTGATGCTGCCGATGCCGATGGCGCCATGGCTGTCCGCGACGGCGTACCAGAAGGTGTCGTCGTGGCGCTCGCCTTCCGCTAGGCCGTCGAGGAACGCGGAATCGCCGGCGTTGTAGACGAGGTGGTTCTCGCGCGGGTCGGCGCGCAGGGTCAGCGCGACGGGGACGCCGGCGGGGGTCGTGGCCTGGAGGCGGTTGGCGTCGTCCAGGATGGCCCAGACGCCCTTCTGCGGGTTGTCGTCCACATAGCGCACGGGTATCGAGAAAGTGTCGGCGTCGAGGACGGTGACGGCATGGTAGCCGTTGTAGGAGGGGTGCCCGCCGTAGTTGGCGACCAGGACTTCGTCGCCGGTGGCGAGGCCGTGCGCGGGGGAAGCGACGATGACGGGCGAATCGCCGGCGGTGCCGCTGAAACCGCCGACCGGGTTGACGGCGCCGAGGATGCCGACGATGCCGAGCGTGCTCCAGGTGTCGTCGGAGTCTATGTCGCCGTCGTTGGCCAGCAGGTTCTGCGCCGACACTGCCGGCGCGGGGATGGGATCGCCCGGGAAGACGATGGTTCGGCCGGCAAACTCGGGGCGAACCATGATGCGCAGTGTCGTCTCCTCGGTGACGTTGGTGATGGTGTCCGGCACCGCCATGGGCGCGTCGTTTGCGCCCATCACCCGCACCGTCGCCGCGGCCTCGGCGCGGCTGGTCGGCAGGCGCGGCAGCACCGTCTCCCATGCGCCGGGCGCAGCCGGCACGCCGGCGAAGGCCACGGGGATCGTGAACGTGTCGGCATCCACGACCGCGATGGTGAAGGTGCCATTGTAGTTCGTGACCGACGCGCCGGCAATGACGACCTCGTCGCCCGTGGCCAGGCGGTGGCAAGTGGCCGTCACAACAGTCTGCGTGCCGGAGACCCCGTAGCCCTCGACCGCGCCCGAACCGATGTCGATGGTCTCGTAGCAGAAGCTGTCGATCATCTCGACGCCGACGGGAAGCTGCTGCAGCAGCGGCGCGAGCCGGGGATCGTACGCCAGCGCGCTTCCGCGCAGGGGCGTGGCGGCCGGCTGCACCGCCAGGAGCGCCCCGCGGACGGAGTTCGTCCGGGCCGCGTCGCCGGCGCCGGGGGCGGAGAGCGTGCTGACATCGACGATCACCAGCCGGTCGTTGCCGTCGCTGTCGTAGTCGTTGGCCAGCACGTTCAGCGTGGCGAGGGTGTCCTCGGTGACGGTGAAGATGTCCGGGAGCGCATATGGCTCGGAGTTGTCCTGCCCGAACGGGGTGCCGGCGGCGTCCGCGCCGGGAGAGGACGGCCGGGTCGCGAGGCCGATCGAAGTGTCGGCGCCGCCGAAGGCGCCCGGCAGCACGAAACTGTGCGGCACCAGCGCGAAGCCGCGGAACTGGGGCGCCAGCGAGATCGAATTGCCCGCCAGATCCAGGTCGTTCGTGCCCGTGGCCGGATCGCGGTAGAGGCCGAGCCAGTGCTGACGCACGACCGGCTCGGCGCTGCCGGCCTGCATTATGGCGAGCGTGCCGCGCACCCCGGGACGCGGTGCGCCGGCGACCGAAGGCCGCACCACCGGCGTGGGGTTGCTGTCGCTGGTCATCTTGAAGGGCGCGTTGGTGAAGGCCAGCACCATTCCGAAGCCCGGATCCAACATCGTGGCGGCCGGCGCGCCGGCCGCGAAGAGCGCGTTGGTACCGATGATCGTGCCGGCGCTGAACTCGTGGATCTTGATGCCGTCGAGGTAGAGCGCGCAGCCGGCCAGGTCGACGGGGGTCGAGTCCCGGCGCACGAAGATCTCGATGAATCCGACGGCCGCGGGATCGACGCCGATCTCGTTGACCACCAGGCGCCCGAAGGCGCCCGACTCGATGGCGCCGGCATCGGGCACCCCCTCGCGCCGCACGCCGCGCTGGTCGCAGGCGGTCTCCGAGAGGAAGGCGCGGTCGACGGCGGGGCTGCCGGTGAGCGGCGCCAGGAACGGCGTCGGATCGCCGCCGGCCGCCGGCGGCGCGAGCCGCGGATCGGCCGGGGCCAGGTCGGTCACATGGTCCAGCAGGTAGACGTCGCCGCCGCCCTGGCTCAGGGCAACCTTGGTGCTGTCGTCGCAGATGTTTCCGCCCTGCGACTCGAAGAGCCCGCCACCGTAGACGTTCAGGTTGCGTTCCGAGGCGTCGGCGAAGACGCAGTTGGCGGGGCGCACGAGGACGCCCGCCCCGTTGGCGAACACGGCGCTCGCCATGCCGGAGGCGTCCTGGTTGCCGGCGAAGGTGCAGTGGTGAAGGTCGGCATGCATCGGCCAGCCCGCCGTGCGCTTCTCGACGACCAGTGCGCCGCCGCCATAGCCTGACGCGTTTCCTTGCCGGTTCTGGTAGAACGTCGTGTTGGCGATCAGGATGTCGCGGTCGGAATAGACCGAGACGGCGCCGCCGCTCCGGCCGTCCGCCGTGGAGAGCCGGTTGCCCGCCAGCCAGCAGGATTCCAGCGTCAGGGCGCCGCCATCCACGTCGATCGCTCCGCCATACTCGTCGGCCACGTTGTCGACCACGGCACAGTAGCGCAGCAGGAGCTCGCCGCCCTCGTCGACCGATACGGCGCCGCCGAGCGCGGCCGTCCCGCTGGCCAGCGTGACGCCCTCGATCGTCACCCGCGCAGCGACGCGGAAGATCTGGCGGTCGGGAAGGCCATCGCCATTGCCGTCGCCGCTGATCGTCAGCAGATTGGCGCCGGGGCCCTTGATGGTCAGATTGCGCACCAGTGGCGTCGTCGCGGCGCCCGGCATGCGGATCATCGCCGGGTATTCCGGCAGCGCGAAGGTGATCACGTCGTTGTTGCCGGCGGCGGCCAGCGCATGGTTGAACGACCCCGGGAGACCGTCGTTGGCGGACCGCACCACCAGATGGTTGCGCGGCGCCAGTTGCACCTGGATCGCCAGCGTGCGCGTGGAGGTCAGCAAGGCGTAGTCGCGGGCGCTCAGCGTGAACACCGTGCCGCCCGGATCGTCGACCGGGAAGAGGTAGCCTGGGGCGAGCGTGAAGGTAATGTTGGTCAGCGCGGCGACGATCGCGGCGGCGGACCCGTCCATCTGGCAGCCGTCCTCGATCGCGCTGAAGCCGCCGAGGTTGCCGAGAGTCCCCTTGGCCGTGTTGTCCAGGGAGATCTTGAACTGCACCGCATTGGTGTCGTCGCTGGCGAGTCCCAGCCCCGCAAAGGGCCGCAGGGGCGGTTGCGGCGGAATCAGCAGGGGCTGCTCGGCCGGCACATTCAGGATCTGCGGGGCGTGGTTGACGCTGGTGATGCGGATTGAGAGGTTGTTGTTCTGGGATGTGAGCCCGGTGGCGTCGGTCACCGTCACGGTCAGCAGGGTCGTCGCCTTCGATCCCACCGGAATGGCGCCGCTCGCCGGGGTGAAGGTCATGGCCCGCAACGCGGCCGTCAACTGCAGCGGCGTCTGCAACGGGAAGACCGCCTTGGAGAGCGTGCCCAGGGACGGCAGCGACAGCGTGACCGTCGCGGAGACCCCTTGCACGCCGCCCATGTCCACGTCCTGGACAAAGACGTCGGGCAGGGGCGCGAAGGCCGGCGAGGCGTCGGTCTTGTCGACCGTCGCCGCCGGTATCCCCGAGATCGAGGGCGGGGTCTGGGCCTGTACTATGGTCAGCGTCTGCGTCGCGACCGCCGTGCCGCCATGGAAGTCGGTCAGGTTGAACCGGAAGTCGACCCGCGCCGTCGCGGCGGTCAGGACGCCGGCATTCGAATAGAAGACCAGGCCGCGGATTCCGGCCTGCAGCCCGGTCTCGTTGTCGGTCAGCGCGTTGGTGGAACCGAGGTAGCCGAGATAGGCCTGCGCCGGATCCGCGAGCGAAACGGCGAGCGTGAACTCCTCGTCGCCCGTGTCGAACTCGGAGATGTAGTCGAGATGGAACGGCTGCGCCGACTGGCCTTCGCCGAGGGTCGCGGGATCCAGGCTGACCGAGAAACCCGGCGGCGTGTTGACCACCTCGATGCGCAGCTCGACCGTTTGCGTGACCGACAGGTGGTCGGCGGCGCCCTGCACCACTATTTGCGCCGTCACCAGGTTGACGCTGCCGGGCACGCCCTGGAACGGCCGCGGCTCGACGGCGAGCGCGCGGATCGTCGCCGTGATCTCGCCGGGAGTCCCGGTGGCCGTGAACGAGGAGGTGCCGTTGGCGAGGATCGCGTAGGCGCCGTCGTCGCCCAGCGTCACCGTCAGTTGCAGCGACTCCGGAGAGGGCCGGTTGTGGTCCACGTCGTCGATGGTCACCGCGGAGAAGGCGTTGGTGGCGCCGGCGTTGTCGGTGAAATAGACGCTGGCCGGCGCGGCGATGGTGGAAGGATCCGCGACGGCCGTCACGGTCAGGACGAGGGTCTCCGACACGTTGTAGTAGCCATCCGAAACCCAGACGGTGATCGTGGCGGTGCCGTTCTCGTTGGGATTGGGCGTCAGGGTCAACGTGCGGTCCGCACCGCTGCCCCCGGTTGACATGCCCGACGCGTTGATCAGGGTCTCGTTGTCCGACGTGGCCCATATGACCAGGTCGTCGAGGCTGGTGTCGGCGTCGCCCACCGTGAAACTCACGCTCTTCGAGCCGTCCTCCGCCACGGTCTGGTCGGCGATGGACGAGATCGTCGGCGGATAGCGCTTGAAGAATACATCGAAGTCGACCGCGTTGGTCGCGCAGGCGGTGGTGCCGGTCAGGCGGACGGATACCGGGCCCGACTTGTTGGACTTGGGTGTCAGGGTGATCAGGGCATGCGTGTCGTCCACCAGCGACACGTCATAGCTCTGGATCACGGAACCGCCGGAGGTGAAGTCGACCGCGAACACCACGCCTGTCGGCGCGAACTCGACCTGTCCGGAGAAGGCCGCCCCGGGAGCGGAGTTCGTGGCGGGCGAGGCGAAGGCCGGTGTCAGTACGACCGGTTCGCAGGGCTTGAAGAAAACGTTGAAGGACGTGGTGTTGGTCCAGGCCCCCAGCCAGCCGGTCACTTTCACGGTCACCGTGCCCGACGCGTGCGCCTGCGGCGTCAGCGTGACGGTCCAGTTGGTCGGCGTCGTGTAGGCGGTCAGCAGGCTGGCCTGCGGCACGATGTTGGTGCCGGACGTCACCGCGGCCGCGAGTTGCACGCCCACCGGCGTGAACCCCGCCCTGGCCATGTAGGGCGCGTTGTGGGTGGCGTTGGTGTCCGCCGCCGGGGTCAGCAGCCAGAAGTCCGCGCCGCGCGCAGCCGGCGCCAGGCCGAGGCACAGGAGAGCCAGCGCGAACCCGCGCGACGTCCGTCGCATCCGGCGCGTCCAGGCGCCGTCGGAAGAATCAGTTTTCATGCGTTGCTTCCCTTCCCGGTGATCGCGCCAGGCTCTGCCGGCCCGTCGTCGGTGAACTCGTCAAACCCGTGACCGGCAGCGGTCCCGGCAGCGGCGCCGGCGCAATGGCCGCGGGCGCCCGCAGCCGCGCCGCCCGCTCCCGGTTGACCACGACTCCCGCGCGGGCCAGCAGGTTGCTGCGAAAGGCCGCTTCGACGGCCTCCTGCTTGGCCCTTAGCAGCCGTCGCCGCAAGCCCGGCGCCGCCTCCTCGAAGGGCGTCACCCGCCCCGCGCGCGCGTCCTGCTTCATGACCACGTAGAGTCCCTGCCCAGTCTGCAGCACCTCGCTGACGCCGCCGGTCGGCAGGGCGAAGCCCGCCTCCATGACCTCCACGGGCCAGCGGTAGTCGCGCCGTGAGGCATCGAGCCAGCCAAGGTCGCCGCCCCGGTAGCGGCTGACGGCATCCTCCGACACCTCCGCCGCCAGGGCGCCGAACCCCGGGATCCGCCCGTTGCGCGTCGCGGCGGCCGGATCGGCCAGGTAGGTCTGGCGCGCCCGGCGCAAGACCGCCGCGGGCGTCTCCTCCTCCGACGGCCCTTCATCCGCCGCCGACTTGCGGTGCATAATCGCCAGACGCGCCATGGGCGGAGTGGCGTGCGCCTCCGGACTGGCCTGGTAGGCCCGCCGCAGATCCTCCTCCGTGACCGCCGCGCGCCGCTTCTCCTCCTGCAGCGTCCGCTCGCTCCATTGCGCCAGCAGCAGATTGTCCCGCTCCCGCCGCAGTTCCGGTTCCTGCAGCCACGCCGCGCGTGCCGCCTCCTGCAGCATGGCCTGCCGCTCGATCATCTCGCCGAGCAGCGCCTGCGCATCGGCGGGCGTGCGGCCCGCCGCCGCGCGCCGCCGCATCTCGGCCTCGAAATCGTCCTCGGTGATCACGGTCGCTCCGACCCGCGCCAGCGGCTCGGGCGCGGTCGGCGCCGGCGGAGCGCGGCGCCCGCAGCCCGCCAGCAGGCCGCAGCCCGCCAGCAGGCCGCGCGACAGGCAGACCGCAGCCCAGGAGGACCGCCGAGGCTTCCTCGCGCCCGGGATCCCGTGAGGTTCGGGCCTCATCATTTCCATTCCGCCTTGACCTGGATGAAGGCGCGGGGCGCGCCCGCGGCGGGCGGCGTCACCTGATAGTAGACCCGCTGCGGATCGTCTGATCCGTCGGGCGCGGGAATCAACTCCACGGGCACCTGGCTGGCGGACGCCGCGCGCAGATCCGTCAGGCCGCGGATGGTGTAGGTCACGTCGGTCACGCCCAGCGGCTTGCGGAAGGTCACCACCAGCCGCCCCTGGTGCATGAAGGGCCGCGGCAGGCCGTCCGCCAGGGGCTGGTGCGGATCGAGCCCGAAGGCGTAGCGCTGGAAGTGCGTGATGCCCGTGTCGCCGGAGTCCTGCTGCGCGAACTGCGCGAGCGCCAGCGTCGTGTCGGTGAACTCGCGCTGGTACCAGGCGTCGAAGGTGTCGCTGCCGCGCGCCAGGATCACGACGCGCGCCGTGTTGGTGTCCAGCGTCAGATAGGCGGCGTCGGGCAGGACCGACAAGTCGACGGTCTCGGCGCCGCCTTCCAGCACGGCCGCGGCCTTCGGCACGACCGCGATCACCGCCGTCACCTGGTTGGCCGCCATCGAGATCCAGTCGGAGATCCATTCGTAGTCCGTGCCGTTGGCCGCGGTGCCGCCGATAGACAGGAACACGTCGACGGGCGCCTGGATCACGCCGCTGCGACGGATCACGAAACGGCCCGTCGTCGGCGGTTCGCGGGCGGCCAGCGGCTTCTGCGCCTCGACGGTCAGCAGCATGCGCAGGTCGCCGATGGCGACGAAGGCCTGGCTGGACGCGCCGAGCAGATAGTCCGCGCCGGCCGCCAGGCTCAGGAGGACGGTTTCCGTCGATTCGGTCAGCCCATCGTCGTAGGGCACGACATCCAGGTCGCGGCTGGCGCACCCGGCCGGCAGCAGCACCGTGGCGGGCGCCAGAACGTAGTCGGTGCCGTTGATTGCCGTGCCGCTCCAGACGAGCGTCACGGTCAGGTCCGCCGACAGGTCACCCTCGCGCGTGACCGTGAACCGGCCCGGCACGGGGCCGTTTTCGGCGGCCTGCGGCACTGTTGCCGCGACCGACACGCGGGGCATGAGGCGCAGTCCCTCGACCCTCAGGCGGCCCGCGGCGATGAGCGCGTAGAGGTCGGCGTCGTCCGTGCCGAGCCCCGGGAGCGCCACGCACAGGTTGGTAAAGCCCACGCCGTCGCCATCGAGGTCCACGCGCAGCTCGTGGCCGACCGCGGCCGGAAACAGCTTCAGGTGCTTGTGCATATACGCGCCCGGCGCGGCCGGTAATGCGGTGAAGTCGATCTCGTCGGCCTCGGCGACGGAGAAGTCGGTGATCATCGCCCGGCCCGCGGCAAAGGCGCGGAAGGCGAACACGTCGGCGTCCGGGCCGCCGGCCAGCGTGCCGCTGCCCGCGCCCGGCACGAGCACGTCGCCCCGGTGTCCGCCCGCCAGCGACCAGCTCTCGCCGGCGGCGCCGGCCAGCAGGGCCTGGCGGTCGTCGCCATAGGCGGCGCGGCGGTCGTCCAGCGCCTCGCCCGTCAGCCCGGTGCTGGGCACCGCCAGCGCGGCGTTGCGCGGCAGGGAGACGGCGTCCAGCACGACATAGCCGGCGGCGGCGTGGTGGTGGTTGAAGATCCGCTGCGCCTCGATGTCGGTCAGCGTGGCGGAGGCGTAGTCGCCCGGCACGACCGGCAGCAGGCCGATGACCGCCTCGGTTGCCGGATGCGCCGCGTCGCCGTCGTGTACCGCGACGGACAGCGCCCCCGGCGGCTTGCCCGAGCCGTCGCAATCGAACACCAGCCGTCCCCGCAGCACGTCGGACTGGGTGAACTGGTCGCCGGGAGCCAGCACGCGATCGGGGTGCGCCGGATCGGGCACGGCCTGGCGCAGGCTCAGCGCGCCGCCGGCCGGAAGGCCTGCGAGCGTGTAGACGATCGCTTCCGGCGCGCTGTCGATGTCGGCCGTGTCGATCAGGATCGCCGTGGTGCCGGCGGGATAGATGACCAGCTCGGTGGTCAGCACGGCGGGGATGCGGGCGTCGCGCGCGGGGTCAAGGCCGCGCAGATAGGCGTCGCGCGCTGTGACTCCGTCGCCGTTCGGGTCGCCGCCGGCGTCGGCAGGATCCTGCAGGTCGAGCCCGTAAGCATCCTCCCACCAGTCCGGCAGGCCGTCGCCGTCGGTATCGGCCGCCTGGCGGTCGACGCCCAGGTCGAGCCGGTAGGTGGCCGTGCGGCGAAGCTGTTCCGTGGTGAAGGCCGATCCCGCCGGGCCGAGCAGGGTCGCGGCCTGGCCGTCCACCCGCACATCCAGGTGGACATTGACCTGCGGCGCGGCGGGCATCGGCACCTCTCCCGGTACGGTCTCCAGTCCCAGCGCGAAAGCCGAGTGCGGCACATCGAGCCGGTAGGAGAGCGTGCCGTCATGCCACGCGAAGAGGGAGGTCTGCAGCGTGACGGTCGAGCCGTCGGCGCGCTGGATTGTCCACTGCAGTTGCCCCGCAGTGATCAGGAACGGCTGCGCCGAACCCGTCCCCAGCACCTTGCCGTAGAAGACGGTGTACGGTTCACTGATGGACTGGGCGCGCGCGCGTCCGGGTATGGCGGTCAAGCCGAGCACAAGGGCCAGGCACAGGCCGAGGGTCAGGCGCGTTGTGTGGTTCATGGCGTTCATGGCGGCATCCATCCTTTCCGCATTCAGTTGCCCGAGTGCCCGTAGGTCTGGAAGATCAGTTTGATGTCCGTGACCTGGTCGATGAAGCGGTCGAGGCCCAGGTCGGGGTCGCTGTTGAGCGTCAGCCCCGGAATGATCAGCACCCACTCGGTGTTCCAGACCGAGCGCCCGACCAGCCGGCTGTCGAGGACGACCTCGTCGAGGTTGATCTCCGCGCCACCGTCGTGGTAGGCCCGGAAGCTCGAGAAGCGCCGGGCAAGGCCGAGACTTCCGTTCAGACTGTCGAGCAGCGGGATGAAGGCGCTCTGGTCGAGCGCCGCGTCGACCGAGGCCAGCGGCACGGGAATCTGCTGGTCGACGACATCCCAGTAGCGCACCTTGTCAGGCGTCGGGCTGTTGGCGATCGACATCACGTCGGAGCCCACGGGGATCAGGTAGACGCGCGGCGCCTGTGGCAGGCCCTCCAGCACGTCGTCCGAGAGGTAGTCGGAGAACCAGACGCCGACTGAGCGGACCTTGGTCGCGAAGAGCGAGGGATCGTAGGCGTGGTCGCCGCCGCTGAGCGGGTGCCCGAAGACGTTCTGGCCGGCCAGGATGCGCGTGCCGAAGCGGATGACGAGGCCCGGCTCGGCCACGGCGTTGCCGTCGGCGTCGATATCCGAGGCGAAGGGGCGGGCGTGGTAGCGGTAGTCCGGCACGGCCCAGAGGTTGGGAACGCGGGCGTTCTGCAGCGCCTGGCGCCAGAGCGCTTCGCCGACGGTGCCCGGCAGGATGCGGAAGAGCTCGGTGCGCAGCGAGAGCTTGCCGGTCTCGGTCTGCGGGTTGTTGAAGCCGAGCTGGCCCTTCAGGGCCTCGTGGTTGATGCGCAGACGCGCCAGCACCTCCGCCAGGCCGCCGGCTCCCACCTGGGGCTCGTCGTCCGTCATCGCGCCGAGGGTGCGCGCCTGGACGATCGCCGTGAAGAGATCGGACGGCGAGGCGGCGTCGGACGGATCGAAGTTGGTCTCGTAGTCGTAGGCCTTCGCGGCGAGATAGACGTAGCGCGCGGCGATGTCGAACATGGCGCGGTACTGTTCGAGGGCATGGTTGCGGTGGACGCGGAAGGTCATGTCCTGGTAGCGGTTCATCTGCGTCATGGCCGCCACGCGCTTGTTGAAGGCGGCGCGCTCGTCGACCAGCCGGGCGCCTTCGGCGACGACCGAGCGGTAGCGGTCGGAGAGCGCGCGCAGCGCCTCGATCTCCTTGAAGATGGCGATCCGCAGGACCGGCTCGTCGCCGACCAGGTCCTCGATGCCCTTCAGCAGCTCGCGCTGGGACTGCGTGCGCTCGGCCGCGTCGTTGGCCAGGTTGACCTCCTGCTCGGCGACGTCGAGGGCGATCTCCTCGGCCAGCACGAGCGCCTTCATCACGGCCTGTGCCGTCTCCATGCCGCCCACGACGCCGACGCCCGCGAAGCCCAGGCCGCCGCGCACCGGGGCGAGGGCGTCGCCGGGGGAGATCGCCAGGCCGCCGGTCGGCAGGTTCTTGGGCAGCGACTCGACCGTGGAGTCGAGGAAGGTGGTCACCGTCTCCTTCAGCCCGTAGTAGATGTCGATGGCGCCGCTTAGGCCCTTGATGACGTTGCCGATGACGTACTTCGACCGGATGAACGCGGCATTGCGGTCGCGGATCTCCTTGCTCGTGAGCAACTTGGCGTTCGCTAGTCGGATCGTGCGGATGATGTTGCCGGTCAGGGCATCCCAGGCGCCGATGGCGGCCGCCACCTGGGCCTCTTGCTGGACCATCTCGTTGATGATCTTCTGCAATTCGCCGACGGCGGGCCGGGAGCCCCAGACCGATGGAGCCTGGAACGTGTAGCCGGCCGCCGTGACGGGCATGAGCTGGGTGAAGTTGTCGAGCGGCACCTTGGGGTCGGAGAGGTCGGTGTAGTCGACCGCGTAGAGGCCGTCCGCGGCCAGCGCCGGCGTGGTGCCGCCGGCGTCGGGGGCGAAGGAGGCGGCGAACGATTCGCGCATGTCCGCGCCCAGTTGCGCCACGCTGGCCGCGCCCCCGGCATTGTAGGCGTCGTAGAGGTCGCCGTCCGTCAGCGCCCCGGTCTCCTCATCGAAGGTGGCGAATCCCGGCGTGGGCCCCGGCACCGTCTCGTCGTTCACCTCGCGGACGTTGACGTACATGTAGAGGGCCAGGTCGGGGCCTTCGTAGCCGGCCGGATAGAGCTTGCCCGCGCCGACGGTGCCGTCGTAGGGGCGTCCGAAGATCGCGATGAGCTGGTTGCGGTAGGACAGGTCCTGCAGGAACACGTCGTGCCGGAAATCTGCCTCGGTGTTGGCGATCTGCCGCAGGCGGTTCTGCGACTTGTTGGCGTTCTCCCAGACGGCTTGCAGGTTCTTGAGCGCCGCCAGCGCCCGGTCGTACATCTGCTCGAAGTAGGTGCGCCCGAAGACCAGGTCGTCGATCATCGCAGGGTTGATGTCGAACGGCACCGAGCGCGCCGAAAGCCGCAGCGGGGTGAGGCCGCTGTTGGCGTCGTCGAACGTCTGCTGGATCGCGTTCAACTGGGCCGAGATCACGCGGATGTCGTCGTTGGCCTGGCGGTCGACCTTCTGGATGCCCTCCAACGTACCGTTGGGGTGCTCGGATGGCAGCAGGGCGTTGGCCGCGACCCAGTCGAAGAAGGTGCCCTGCCCGGCGCGCCGCGCCCACTCCTGAACGCCCCAGGCGCGGTCGGGATTCACGTCCGTGTAGCCCTGCCACTGCGCCGTGGGATCCTCGACGTAGTTCCCGCGGTAGGTTCCGGCGAGGATCTCCGCGCCGGCCCGCGCCTTGGCGGCCGCCACCTGGGCGAACTTGCGCTCGTCGAGGAAGTCGACCTTCAGGACGATGTCCATGAGGTTGTACGACTCGGAGCGCGAGACCCAGTTGAAGTAGGGGTGCCGCAGCAGGTCGTACTGCCGGCGCAGCGCCGTCAGGTAGTGGCCCCAGGCGTCGCCGTGCCCCTGCGGGTAGAGGATCATGGCGTCGTCCTCGTCGATGAAGCCGTCGGCGTTGATGTCCGAGATGTTGTAGTTCACCGCGTAGGCCGCCTCGCCCTCGCCCTTGGTGAAGTTCCAGAAGAGGCGGTTGTAGACCGGCCGCGCGAAGTCGTCGTCGACGCCGCGCAGCAGCCCGAGTTCCTCCTCGAGCAGCGAGGCGAGCTGGTTCTGGAAGCTGAAGACCACCGGCGACAGGGTGCCGTATTCCTCGGATCCGCCGTCGACGACCGACGCGCTGCCGAAGCCGATCGTCGGATCCTGGGCGTCGGTGTAGGCCTCGTTGCCGAGTAGCGTGTAGAAGTCGAGCAGGCGCGTCGAAGCGAGCTGCAGCGCGTTGGCGATCGCCGGCGTCGAGACGGGCGTCGAGAGGTTGATGCTGAGGTCGCTGGCGCGCTGCAGGATCGTCTCGTAGAGCTCGATCAGCCCCACGTTCTCGATCACGTCCTTGGCGGGATTCAGCGCCACGGGACCCTCGAAGTGCGGCCCGAGCTGTTGCAGCATGCTCGAGACGGTGGCGGGCGCGTCGCCCTCGAAGTCGCGGATGCGGGCCTCGTAGGGGTTGACGGCGTCGAGCACGCGCTTGATCCAGCCCATGCAGAGCTGCGCGCGGTAGTCCATGAAGCCGTCGAGGTCGAAATCGTTGAACGGATCGCTGTTGCCGGCCCCCGCCCATTCGTAGTTGACGCGCGTGTCGCCGTTCGGCTGCGCCCGGTTCCAGTCGGTGCCGGAGACGGTGTCGTTCCTGTGCCGGTAGCGGACGAACCACCACGAATCGGCCAGCAGCGTCTCGGGGGCGTTGGGATTGCCCTTGAGCAGCACGCCCGTGCGGTTGCGCCCCTGCCGTCCGCTCAGGTCGGGGAACGGCAGCCACGGGCCGGCGGAGGCGGGATCGGCCACGAACGGCGGCGGTACGCCGAGGCTGCCGTCGTCGGGCCGGTACCACCACTCGAAGACGAGGTCGTCGGCGTTCGCGCCGAAGTCGCCCGTGTGCCGTAGCATGACGTTCTCGTCGAACACGTTGTCCGAGAGAACCGTCTGGATCGCGCCGCGGTAGCGCTCGTGGCGGGCGACCCGGATCACGTGCAGGGCCACGGGCGACCCGCCCATCGACGGGTCGTTGTTCTCCGCGACCGTTACCCAGCTAATGTCGGGGAAGGGTTGCGCCGCGCCGCCGGGATCGGGAATCGTGCCGAACGGATCGAGGAAGCCGGCGTTCGGGATCAGCGCCAGCCCCGGCCCGAACTGGCGCGCCGGCTCGGGCGTCTTGGGATCGGTCTGCGGCACCAGCACGTCGGAGCCCGGCTCGATCGGCGTGGTCAGCGGCAGGCCCGTGACCGGATCGCGTTGCACTTTCGGCTGCACGCCAACCAGGTACTGGCCCGTGAGCGCCGCGCCGGAGCTGTCCTGCAGTCCGCCGGGATTGCGCGTCGTCTCGTAGAGCTCGAGCACGGCCGCGCGCCAGGCCGCCTCCTCGGAGAGCGCCAGCAGCACGTCGCGCTCCTCGTCCGTGAGGATGTTCGGTTCGAGCACGTAGACCGCCGGCGGCGCGGCGGTGAGCGTCGCGTCGCCGATCGCCTTGTCGTTGACCAGGCCGCCGAGTTCCAGGCGGCCGCTGACGGTGAGGCCGCTCGCGGCATCGACGCTCTGCGCCAGCGGATCGTAGCGCAGGCGCCGCTGCAGCGAGGCGGGCAGGTCGTTGAAGACGTATTTGCCGCCGCTGACCCGCGTGCGGCCCGAGGCCGGCAGCAGCGCGGTCGGGAAGTTACCGGATGGCAGCACCTGGGTCCGCGCCTCCAGCACTTGCCCCATGCGAAGCGTCCAACTGGTGGTGACCAGTTCCGTGAGGCCGCGCGGATTGAGCGCATCGAAGACCACCTCGCCGACGGCGAAGCCCAGCACGGCGGGCAGACCGGGCGTCGTCACGGTCAGCAGGTCGCCGTCGGCGCCGGCCACCTGGATCGTCGGATGGTCGGCGCGGTACTCGCCGCCGGAGAACGTCAGGGTCTCGCCGGCCTTGAGCAGCGGCGCCACTAGCGGCCAGTCGCTCTTGTAGAGGATGCGGTTCGGCTGCGCCTGCGTCTCGATGGCGGGCGCGACCAGCGCGCCGGGCGCGAGGGCGCGCAGCGCCGCGATGTCGGACGGCATGAAGGCTACGCTGTCGCCGGCGTTGGGGAACGCGGCACGCTTCTGCCCGGTCTCGGCGTCGTAACGCACGCGACCCGCCTCGCCGGCCGGCCACCAGAACGCGGGCGCCATCGGGTAGTGGATCGAGAGGGTGAACCAGGCGTTCTCGCCGCCCGAGACCGCCCAGCTCGTCCCTTTGTGGTCCTCCCAGTAGGCCGCCTGGCGCTTGATGTTGACGCCGAAAGTCTCGGGTGTCGGCGAGGCGCCGATGACCACGCCCAGCGGGTAGAAGGGGATGACCGGTTCGCCGGCCTCCATCGTCACGTGCGGTTCCTGGACAAGCGCCTGCGGCGAGTAGGGAACCTGCTCAGCGCCGCCGGGAATCGTGACCATCGCCTGGTTGGCGAAGCGGTAGCCCGGCAGGGTCTGATCCTCCCGCACGACCTGGTACACGCGCATGGCGAACTCGCCCGTGGCCGTGTCCAGGAACTGCACCAGCACATAGGGATGCGAGGTGTAGTCGGCGGACTGTCCCGTCTCGTCCGCCGTGGCCCGGTTGCAGCGGTTGAGGTCGTTGTCGCGCAGCGCGTAGGCGGCGGGCGGGCGCGGCGAGACGGCTGCGGAGCGCAGCGACGGCGCCATCAGGGCGTGCTCCTCGTTGGGGTTGTACCCCGGCAGGGCGGGATCGGCCTGCGCGTAAACGGCGGGCTGCCGGATGCGGCTCGGATCGTAGGTCGTGGCCGCGGCCACGACGCTCGCGATCAGGCCGCCGCTGCCGTCGGGCACCCAGTTGGTGACCGCGGGCGCAACGAGCTGGTCGCGGCCCGCGGCGTCCAGGCCCTCGCTGCCGTGCTGGCTTGCGATCACGATCCGCCCCAGTCCCTCGGCGGCGGAGAGGGGCCAGCGCGGCAGGTAGGTGCGCGCGGCGTGCGGCCAGAGGATCTCGTCCGTCAGCGACGGATCGGCGTACCAGGTCACGACAATCCGCTCGGTGGGTGTCGCGCGGGGATGCAGGTTGACCGCGATGACCGGACCGGGGAGCGCCTCGGGATGCAGCACCACTTTCTCGGCGGCGGTCGAGCGCAGCCGTTCCAGGTCGTAGACCTCGCCCACGGTCAGTCCGTCGAGGCGCGACGCGTCGTAGACCGACGCGTTGTAGCGCGCGACGGGGAACTGCACGTAGCCGGTTCCGAGTCCCGCCTGGTCGAGGGCCGCGTCGCGGATCGGCTGGCCGATGACGGCCGTGCCCGGCGCGGGGGCGTTTTCGTTCCAGAGACGGGTCTCCACCATGCGCACCCGCAGGTACTCCTTCGGCTCGCTGCGCCCGACCTTCTTGATCTCGCCGAACAGCAGCACCGAGCGCCCGGCCTGGTCGGCGGAGAACCGCGTGCCGTCGCTGATGGCGGCCTCGTTCTCGGTGTACTTGAGCTCCTTGAAGAAGACGTTGCCCGCCGGATCGGGCGTCAGCTCGACGGGTGGCGTCCCGGCGATGTGCGGGTAGTGCGGTTGTTCGGGCGGCAGGACGTCGACCAGCACATGCACCGCGACCCCGTCGTCGCCGGTCCACGTGGCACGGAACTGTCCAGGTACCAGCGGGAAGAGGCGCAGGGCATTCGGATCCCAGACGGCCATGTCGGACTCGACCACATCCTGGTTGCGCCCCGCGACGCTGATCAACTTGATGGCGTCGGGCTCGCGCAGCACGCGGCTGGCCAGCTCGGGATAGGTTGCCAGCAGCGCCTCGGCATGCTGGAAGACGTATTCGCCGAGATACACGGTGTCCTGGAACGCTTGCTCGCCATAGGTCCAGAGCACGCGCGCGGGACGGCGCAGGGAGGGGATCGACAGACCCCGGTAGAGCCGGCCGTTGATGTCGTGGAATCCCGGCTGCCAGACGGCGACCGGTCCGTCGGCGCCGACCGCCGGCCCGCCGTCGGCCAGCGAGCCGTCCTGGTTGTCGATGTCGCCGCTCGTGCTGAAGTAGAACCCGTCGCCGCTGATCCAGCCGCTGAGCGCCAGCGAGGTCGGATCCTCCGTCACGTTGGCCGCCGAGGCCACCTTGACCGCCTCGCCCGGATCGAACCAGAACGTCCCCTCGAGACTGCCGATCTCGACCTCCTGCCCGCCGACGGGGTTGACCCGGAACACGCGGGGCAGCGCCGAGCGCGAGGGATCGTCGATGTTGACCTTGACGCCGAACTGGATCTGCCAGATGTACTCGATGCTGCCCCATCCGTCCATGACGAACGAATTGACCTGCTGCCGCTGCGGCGGCGACTGCCCGACGGCGAAGTCGTTGGTCACGGCCTCGTGCTCCCGGTAGACGCTTCGGGCGCTGCCCCGCGCGACATACGCCTTCGGCACGTGGCGGATGTCGAGGCCCACGCGGCTGAAGTCGAGCACCTGCCCGTCGATCTGCGCGATGACCTCCTCGCCCTTGGCGAACCAGTGGATCTTGGTCGAGTCGGGTGTCGGGTTGCCCGAGGCCCACGAGGTCAGCGGCCCCGCCCAGGGCTCCCCCGTGGGATCGCGCTCGGCGCTCTCGGTGGCGGCGAAGTCGTGCGTCACCACGAGCGCGTAGTCGTGCCGCCAGCGGAGGTTGACCTCGGTGTCGCCGTCGAGCGTGAAGGCGTAGAGCGTCGGATCGCCGGTCAGCGGCGTGTTGTTCACCGAGAGACCCGTGGCCACGAAACGCTGCCGCGGCGGGTTGAGCGGATCCAGTTCGCCCTCGGCGGGGATCGCCGTGCTGTCGTAAAGGAAGTCGCCCCGGTCGCCCAGGTAGACGGCGCCGACGGCGGCAATCTCCACGCGCATGCCGTCGGAGAGATGATCGATCGTGACATCGCCCGGCGGATGCTCGCGGGTATCGACCACGCTGCCCTGGCTGTTGACGACGCGTACGACGAAGTTCGAGACGAAGGTGCCCGTGCCGTCGACGCGCGACTTGACCTCCAGCGTCCGCGGACGCTTGACGGTCTTGAAGACATACTTGACGCCGCTCTCGTTCGACGCCGTGTCCTCCAGTACCAGCTCGCCACGCCCGCCTATTCGCCAAAGACCGTCACGGTGGCGTTCTGGAGCCCCGTGCCGTTGTTCCACAGTACCTTGGCGGCATTGGCGGGCGGTGCCGTGAAGGCGCCCTTGAACGCGATCGAGTTGCCCCGGCTCAGCCCGGCGATCTCGACCATCCGGATGGTGTCGGACTCCTGCACGCCCGTCGCCGCCGGATTCAGAATCGGCAGCGGCTCGCCGCTGGCCTTGATCCGGAAGTTCCCGGCCGGAATCGGCCGCTGCACTGTCCCGTTGGGCCGCTGCCACCCCACTGCCAGGTTGTCCGCGCCGCCACCCTCCTTCATCAGGGCGCGAATGTAGTAGTAGTTTCCTTGCACCAGGTAGCGTGGCGCCGACTGCTGGTACAGCGGATACTTGTCCCATTGCCGGGAAGACGTATAGCCGGGCACCTGGGCGATGAGGGCGGCGTTCGCCTGGTTCTCGTCCGTGCTCAGGTAGAGCGCGCCATAGTCGTCGCTGGCGATCCAGAACGTGTAGAACCCGGTCTCGGGCGCCAGAAGATAGCCGTGGATGCGCTGCCCGTAGTTGTCCGCCACGTTGACCGGCGCCTCGAAGTATCCCGTGATCAGCCCGCGCGTGTTGGGCGTCGCCGGATAGCGCGGATTGGTGGTCAGAAAGACCAGCTCGTTGCCGCCGATGCCCGTCCACGTCTCGCGGATCACCCCCGACTCGCCCGCCAGGTAGACCGGCTCGAGCACGCGGGCAGTGCGGGTCACCGAGCCCGCGTAGAGGTAGGCGAACTTGTGGTCGGTGCCGTCCATCCCGATCGAGATGCCGGTGATCGTCTCGAGCGATTCGTTGATGATCTTGGCATCGAACGAGAAGGTGCCCGTCGGCGTGATCTCGACCGTGAAGGGCATCTCGTCGGCCGCCGGCAACTGCCGCGCGGCAAGGCCGGCGCAGCACGCCGCGACCCGCAGGAGGCGCCCCGGCAGACGCCGGGCCACCGGTAGCAAAGCGTTCCGTTGTCTCTTCATGGCGGACCTCACAACGCGTTCAGGGTGTCGATGCCGCTCAGGCGGTTAAGTTCGAAACGGCCTTCGGTCAGCAGGCCGATCGGCGCCGTCTCCGGCGCCGGCCCCAGCGGCTTGTGCAGGCCGTGGATCGCCTCGCGGTAGGTGCCGCGCAGGCGGTCCACCCCGAAGCCGGCGGGTTCCGGGGCGTCGCCCGTCGCGCCGTCGAAATCGAGGCGTATCTCGCGCCGGATGTCGTAGCCCGAGACATGGTCGGGATGCCGGCGGTGCCGGAAGGGATTGGTCGGATGGTCGGCGGGCAGGTAGACGCCGCCCGCGAGCCCCGGCGGCCCCAGGTCCGAAGGTTCGGGCAGCTCAGATACCGCGCGCGGATCGCCCGAGCCGGCCGCGAAGATCCCCTCCAGCGGTAACTCGGTGCGCAGGACGCGCGCCGCCGCGCCGTAGACGCTCCGCAGGGCCTCGGCGACGGCCACCTTGGCCGCGCCGTAGACCGACAGCCCTGTGTAGAGGGGGTTGGCGGCCCGCTCGTCGATCGCGCCCGCGGCCGCCGCGGCCGCCGCGGCGGCGGCCGCGCCCTGGAAGGCCGGCGAACGTACGAAGGCGTTGTAGTCGGGCGTCGGCGTCAGCACCGGAAGCGGATAGCGGGCCACCTGATTGCACAAGGCCTCGCGCCCGGCCTGCGCGCTGCGCTCGCGGATCAGCGAGGCGGTCTACGTGCGGTTGGACCAGGCAGCGTCGGCCATGGCGCCGAGCACGGCGTCGATGGCGCCCGCGGCGCGCGTGTCGTCGTAGGCTTGGATCTTGGTCTGCAGCCCGAGGGTGATTGCCGCGTCGGCCGCCTCGGTTCCGCGCATCGCGTCCAGGATGGAGTCGCGTGTCGCCCCGTCCGCCGCCGCGGCGCCGGGGGCCGCCTCGGCCGCCGCCGCGATCATCGCGCCGAAGTCCTGTCCGGCAATGAACCGCTGGTAGCGGTTGTCGACGTCGGCGAACGCGGCGGCCGTGTTGTGCGCCGCCGCGCCGGCGTCCCCGGGCGCGGCGGCGCCGACCGCCGCCACGACGGCCCGCACCAGGTCGAGCCCGCGGCTGTCGCCGTAGACCGACTGGTCGCGCAGCGCCGTGCCCTGAATAGTGAAGGCGGCCACTTCCGGCGCCGAGGTGCTGGCGGCGATAGCGTCGACTACGCCGGCGTTGAAGTCAACCAGGAAGCCGCCGTAGGAAGTCGCGACGTCGGCGTTCAGCGCCATCGTCTCGAGCACGGGCTGGAGCTGCGCCGCCAGGGTGTTGCGGGCGGCGACGCGCTGCGCCTCGATCGCGACGTCCAGCGCCGGATTGGTGGCGAAGGCCGTCGCGCGCCGCGCGGCCTCCTCGACGAGCGCGTCGAGCGCCCCGGTCGCCCGCGCCTCGCCGAAGTCGAAGGCCGCGCTCGCCAGGCGCATCGCGGCCTGGGGCGGCACCTCGGCGTAGAGGCGCGGGTCGGTCACCAGCGCCAGATCCTGCCCGGCCGCACCGGAACCGCCTTCGGCGCGGTTGACGATGGCGACATCCTTGAGCAGGAAGGCCTGGCCCGCGCCGTTGACGTGGATGATCAGCCGCACCTCGGCGGCGTCGGCGGTCGGCGTGGGCACCCGCGGATCGGGCGCCACGGGGACGTTGTTTTCATCGAGGGGCACCGCCACCTCGTTGACCGCCCGCAGGGTCGCCGTCCCGACCCACAGCCCCCGGTAGGGACTGGCCTGCCCCAGTCCCGCCCGCGGCAGCAGCACCATCGTCAGCGCGGCCAACCCGCCGGGGATTGTCCGCATCGCAAGTGTTCGGCCCATGGTATGCCTCGCTTCGGGTCAGCGTGTCGTAAGGTCATCGCGCGTGGCGGTGACCGGGATGGTGGCCAGGGTGCCCATGTCGCTGACCACGCGGATCAGCGAGTGGCGGGTTCCCGGCGCGATGTCCTGCAGGCGCAGGGCAAACGGGAGACGGATCGCGCGGTCCGCCTCCAGAGGGGGGAGTTCCTGCCGCCAGTCGCCGGCGGGCAGGTTGACGCTCAACGGGCGCAGACCGCCGTCCGCCGCGTCGAGCGCCTCCACCGCGACGCTGAGGGGCACCGGCGCGCCGGGATCGCAGACATGCTCGACCGCGAAGGCCACGGGATGGCCGGTGCGGTTGCGGACGACCAGGTCGGCCCCGCCCTGCGACGAGAGGATCAGGCCGAAGGGCGACGGCGCCCGGACATCGAGGGGACCGGTGTAGTCCGAGGCGCCCTGGCAGTAGATCCAGAAGGCCTCGCCGGCACGCATCGTTTCCGCGCCGGGATCCAGCACCTGCCGCCAGAGGCCGTCCGCCAGGCGGTAGAGGCGGTTGTGGCCATGGGCCGGGGAGCCGCCGAAGAACTGCCCGAAGGTCGGCGTCCCGGGATCCTGCACGCGGAAGCCGACGAAGTTGAAGGCGTCGGGCGTCCAGGTCGTCAGGAGCGGCGGCGCGGCGCCGCAGACGGACAGCGTGAAATTGGTCGCGGCGTGCAGCAGGTAGGGACGGTTGCCCTGGACGGCGTGTAGGTTAGATAGGAAGGCGTCCGGACGGTCGGGCGCGTACCAGACGGCCCAGCCGACGGCCTTGAAGAGATCCACACCGGCGTTGAGGACGAACTGCGCCGCGGGCGCCGTGCCCAGCGTGGCGACAACATCCACCGGCAGCCCGGCGAAGAGCGCATCCGGCTCGGAAGCGGTGGGATCGACCTCCAGATAGACGGCGTTCCAGCCCGTCTTGAGTTCCAGATGCTGCGTGATAAGGGCCTGCGCCCGGAGATTCGCGGCGGCCACCAGCCCCGCCAGCAGCATGCACGCATAGACGATAGTTCTCGTCGCCCTGACTTCCAGCCGAACCGCCAGCAAATCCACGATAACATTCATGACTGCCGCCTCCAGAAGGTTGGGAAATGGGAGCCGGAGAATATATTACACCTTACATTTGCGCCATTCTAGCAGCCGCGCCGACGCCACGCAACCCAAAAATTTACTGCCCGCGGACATCGCGAATATCGCCGCGCGAGTTTGCCTTGCGTTCGCGGGGAGGATGTGGGAAAATGCCTACCTTGACGGACTGTATGTGCTTGAATAGTGCCTTTTTCCGGCCGGGACAAACCATGAAACAACACCATGAACGGCGCTACGCGTTCACGCTGATCGAGATGCTGACGGTCATCGTGATCATCGCGTTGCTGGCGGCGGCGCTTATTTCCGGCCTGAAGACGGCCCAGCGCCATGCCAATTCCGCGCTCTGCCAGGCGCGGATGAAGAATCTGCACCAGGCCTGCATGAACTACCTGTCCGACACGGGTTATTACCCCTATGCGGGATCCTACGAGTATCACGAACCTGCATACATGACCTACTCGGAACGCAAGGGCTGGGTGGCCTGGATCCGCGCGGACGGCAAAACGGACAGCGCCGGAAACCCCAAAAATCCCTGGGCGGAGGACAACAAGAAGTCCCATGCCGAGGATTACCTCCACGTCGGCTGGCGCGGCGAGAGTGCCGCGCGCGCCGTCAAGGAGGGCTCGATCTTCAAATATGTCTCCCGCGACATGTCGGCCTACTTCTGCAAGCAGTTCAACGGGGGCAAGGGCGATGTCCGGCGCTCCTACGCCATGAACTCATGGTTCGGCTCACGGCGGTACGAGCGCGAGTACGGGCGGCGGCTGATCGACTTCCAGAACGCGGGCATCGAGCCCAGCCGCATGGGCTACATCATCGAGCTTCATGACAACACGGAGACCGGCGAGCACAAGGGCGAGCAGGGCGGAAAGGATGTCGTCAAGCGCAAGGCCATCGCCGAAGACTCCGTCTGGGAGCACGCGGACGACGAACGCTACGGCCTCTACCACCGCAAGACCGGCAAGATGCACGGCCACGTGATCTTCGTGGACGGGCACATCGAGTCGCTGACGGACCAAGCCAACCCTCAGGGCGATGACTATCAGACGCAGAACAAGAATCTCGGCAATGCGCAGCACTAACTAGCATGCGCCGCGGGGCCGGTCGCCAGACCTTCGGGACAGCCCCCTTACCTCATCCGCACGCAGGATAAACGGCACACACCATGGCTACAAGAAAACGCGCCGCATCCAACCTCAAACAGAAATCCTCCACGCCCAAGGTTCAGACGCCGCCCGCCCAGGCCCGCAAGGCACCGGCGCCCATCCCTTCCCGAAAGCCCCCCAAAAGCACTCCTCCCTTGCGCCAGGCGCCGCCCCAGGCACAGGCCGCCGCGGAGAAGACCAAGCCGTCCGCCGCCGCGCGGCCCCCGAAGGCCAAGCCGGCGGCTCACGGTAAGGCTGGTGCCGCGGCTCCGTCGCGGCACTCCGCGATGCAGAGCGGCAAGGCCCAACCCAAGCCGACGCAGCGCGCACGCACGGGCACCCCGGCGCCGGCCGGGCCCGCACACCCCGGCACCCGCGACCATCGCGCGACCCCGCCGCACGCCGGCGCACCGGACGATATCAAGTCCGCGGGGCGCGGCGAACCGGAAACCGTGGCCGAGGTATTCCCGCTCGAGGCGCTGGACGCCGCCCAACCCATGGACGATGATGTGGTGGTCCTCGACGACATCTCGGCCGACGATGTCGAGGCGCTCGACGCCGATTTCACCGACGCGCCGCGCCCGGCCGACGAGAGTCTCGACGACGGCATGCAGGAGTTCGACGAGGCCGACGACCTGCGGCATCCAACCGATGCCATGGGGTTCGACGACATCACGACGCTGGACATCGACAACCTGGCCATCGCCGCCGACCAGGCGGTGGGCAAGGCCCAGCGCGAGGAGCGCAACGAGCGGATCAAGGGGCTCATCAAGAAGGGGCATGCCCAGGGCTACCTGACCATCGACGACATCAACCGCGGGCTGCCCGAGTCGGTCATCAAGGACACCCAGATCGAGGCGTACCACGCGATCCTGCGCGGCATGGACATCGACATCATCGAGACGTCCGAGGTCGACAGCTACCGCCAGGACGTGGAACGCAACGGCCCCAGAACGCGCAACGCCAAGCTGGACTTCTTCGACGACCCCATACGCATGTACCTGCACCAGATGGGCCAGGTGCCACTGCTGACGCGCGAGCAGGAGGTGGAGATCTGCAAGCGCATCGAGGGATCCGAAACCCAGATCCGCGACCTCTTCAACCACTTCGGTTTCACGCCCCTGCTCTGCCTCAACCTGCTGGACAAACTGGAGACGGGCTCGGAACGCTTCGACCGGGTGGTGACGGACAAGTTCGTCGACAGCCGCGACGTCTACATCGAGCGCCTGCCGCGCCTGCGCAAGGCGCTGCGCGCGAGCCACGAGAAGATGCAGGAGGCCTTCCGCAAAAGCCTGGAGGCCAAGAACGACAAGGCCCGCCTGTCGCGGGCGGAGCGCGCCATTGAAAAGGCGCGCCACGACCTGCTCGGCGCCATCAACGACCTGAACCTGAAGCAGAAGGTCATCGAGTCGCTCTGCACCGAGGCCGACGAACGCGTCTACCGCGTTTACCAGTCGCTGGCGGGCGAATGCCGGCGCCACGCGCGGCCTCCAAAAAGCCAGAAGAAGACCCGCCTGATCGCCGAGGCCCGCGTGCGCATGGCGGCCATCGAGAAGGACTTCTGCATGACGCCGGAGGAGTTCCTCGGCCAGTTCAAGATGCTCCGCGACGCCCTGCGCTCGGGCCAGAAGGCCCGCACCGAGATGGTCGAGGCCAACCTGCGCCTCGTCATCAGCATCGTGAAGAAGTACATGAACCGCGGTCTCTCCTTCCTGGACCTCATCCAGGAGGGCAACACCGGGCTCATGAAGGCCGTGGAGAAGTTCGACTACCGCCGGGGCTACAAGTTCAGCACCTACGCCACCTGGTGGATCCGGCAGGCCGCCACGCGCGCCATCGCCGACCAGGCCCGCACGATCCGCATCCCGGTCCACATGATCGAGACGATCAACAAGCTCACCCGCGTGCAGAAGAAGCTTGTCCAGGAACTGGGCCGGGAGCCGACTGCCGAGGAGACCGCCGAGGAGATGGAACTGCCGGTCGACCGCGTCCGCGCGGTCTTCCGCATGGCGCAGCACCCGATCTCCCTGCAAAGCCCCGTCGGGGACGGCGACGACGCCCATTTCGGCGACTTCCTGGAAGACAAGTCCGCCGAAAACCCCTCCGAGATGACCGCCTACAGCATGCTGAAGGAGCGGCTCCAGGAGGTGCTCACCACGCTGACCGACCGCGAGAAGCAGGTGCTCGATTTCCGCTTCGGCCTGACCGACGGCTACTCGCGCACCCTGGAAGAGGTCGGCAAGCAGTTCAACGTGACCCGCGAGCGCATCCGGCAGATCGAGGCCAAGGCTCTGCGCAAGCTGCGTCACCCAACCCGCATGCGCAAGCTGGAGGGCTTCCTGGAGGCGCGCTAATTGCGCGCCGGCCTGCCCGCCTGCGCTGCCTGTCCACCCGCAGACACAATGGAGAGATACACCTTGAGCAACTTGTATGAATGGCTGAATTGCGAAATGTCATGGGAGAGCCTGACCCGTATCGACGTCCTGCTGGGCGTCCTGGCCGGGCTGCTGATCGGCTACCTGGCCGGCGCGCAGGTGCGCCGCGTGCGCAGCATCGGCTCGCTCCGCCGCAAACGCCGGCCGGGCAGTCCCGACTGCGTCGAGATCTACGTGGGCAACCTGAGCTACGAGACCGCCGAGGATCAGCTCCGCCGCGAGTTCGAGCGCTATGGCAAGGTCAAGTCGGCGCGCATCATCAGCAACCGCTTCAACCGCAAGTCCAAGGGGTTCGGGTTCGTGGAGATGCCCAACCGCCCCGAGGCCGAGGCGGCCATCAAGGCGCTGCACGACAAGGAGATCCAGGGCCGCAAGCTGCGCGTCAACGAGGCGCGCAACAAGACGCCCTGATAGGAACGGGGGGGCGGACGCCCGATCTGCTCCCCCGCGCTTGTGTTACATCGCCGTCGAGCCGCAGGCGGCCTCGTCATCCGAACAACCGGAGGTCGTATCCGTGATCCGTGCAAGCGCGGAGTGACGGACACCGGCATCATGTGTAAACATAACAGCCATTCACGGGGTTGCCATGCACAAGACTGGACGATCAGGCGCGACAGTGTCCGCACGCAGGAAGACGGCATTGATCCTTTGCGGCGGCTGGGAGGGGCATACGCCGCGGGCGTGCGCCGATCTGTTTGCCCCCTGGCTGGTTGCACGCGGGTTCCGGGTGCGGGTTGCCGGCACGCTTGATGCCTATACGGACAGGCGGCTGATGCGGTGCGTGAGCCTGATCGTACCGATCTGGACGATGGGGGAAATCTCGCCCGAACAGTGGGCGGGCCTGCGCGATGCCATTCTGGCGGGCGCCGGCGTCGCCGGCTGGCATGGCGGCATGTGCGACGCCTTCCGCACCAACACGGAGTATCAGTTCATGACCGGCGGTCAGTGGGTGGCCCATCCGGGGGGCGTGATTCCCCATCGTGTCCGCATCGTCAAGCCCTCGGATCCCGTCGTCAAGGGCCTCAAGGACTTCCGCATGGTGTCGGAGCAGTACTACATGCACACCGACCCCGGCAACGATGTGCTGGCGACCACGGCCTTCAGCGGCCGGCACGGCGGGATGCCATGGATCAAGGGAACCGTCATGCCCTATGTTTGGAAGCGCCGTTTCGGTCGGGGCAGGATCTTCTACTCGGCCTTCGGGCATGTGGCCGGTGATTTCGAGGTGCCCGAGGCGCTGGAGATCGTCAAGCGCGGCATGCTCTGGGCCGCCGGGGAACCCGTAACGCGGGAATACGTTTCGCCGTGAGCGGACAGCGGGCGCGGGTGGCTGCCCCGGTACGGAACGTGCCGTCGGCGCGCGGCCAATGAAAGGAACGAGATGAACCCCATGCGGATCGGCGTGATCGGGTGCGGCAACATCAGCGGCATCTATTTCAAGAACCTGTGCACGGTCTTCAGCAATGTGACGGTCGCGGCATGTGCCGATCTGGATGAAAGCCGCGCGCAAGCGCGCGCGGCCGAGCATCCGGGGGTGCGGGTCTGTCCGGTGGAGGCGTTGCTCGCCGACGACACGATTCCGCTGATCGTCAATCTGACCACGCCCAAGGGGCATTATCCGGTGGCGATGCAGGCCTTGGCGGCCGGGCGGCATGTGTATGGCGAGAAACCGCTGGCGTTGACCCGTGCCGAGGGACGGGGCTTGCTGGATGCGGCGGCGCTGGCCGGCGTCCGCGTCGGCAACGCCCCCGACACCTTCCTGGGCGCCGGCCTCCAGACGTGCCGCCGGCTCATCGACGACGGCGTTATCGGCGAGCCGGTGGCGGCCCAGGCGTTCATGCTATGTCACGGGCACGAGGGCTGGCACCCCGACCCCGAGTTCTATTACCAGACCGGGGGCGGGCCCCTGTTCGACATGGGCCCCTACTACCTGACCGCTCTGGTAGCGCTGCTCGGTCCCGTGCGCCGGGTGACCGGATCGGCCCGGATTTCCTTTTCCGAGCGGCTCATCACTAGCGAGAAGAAACGGGGACAACGCGTCCGGGTCGAGGTGCCGACCCACATCGCCGGCGTGATGGATTTCGCCTCGGGCGCGATCGGCACGCTGACCACGAGCTTCGACGTCTGGTCGTCCGAGGCGCCGCGTATCGAGATATTCGGTTCGGACGGCTCGTTGTCGGTTCCCGACCCCAACGGGTTCGGCGGCCCCGTGCGGCTGCGGCTCAAGGGCGACAAGGAATGGCGCGAGGCGCCGCACAGCGCGGGCTTTCCAGCGAATGGCCGCGGGTTGGGGCCATCAGACATGGCCGACGCCATCCGCACCGGCCGTCCGCACCGCGCGAGCGGGGAACTAGCCTATCATGTGCTGGACCTGATGCATGCCTTCCATGATGCGGCGGAGTCGGGCCGGCACGTCCTGCTTGAAAGCACGTGCGCGCGACCCGCACCCATGCCGCCGGGCGTCTTCGATGGCCGGTGGCCCGTCTAGGCGGCTAGCGCCGGACGCGGGCGTTGCCCTTCCAGATGCTCCAGACCTGCTCCTCGTCCGCCGGATGCGCGTAGTCGGTCTCGAGCGTGGTCACCAGCGCGCCGCAGGCCCAGGCGAACTCGCCCCAGCGGGCCGGCTCCCACCCCTTCAGGATGCCGTACAGCAGTCCGCCGACGAACCCGTCGCCGCCGCCGATGCGGTCGAGCACGGCGATCTCGCGCGGCTCGATCACCTGCCATTCGCCACCGGCACAGAGGATGGCCCCCCAGCGGTGGCAGTTGGCGCTCACCACCTCGCGCAACGTATTGGCAAAGACGCTCACGCCGGGAAACTGCTTGCGCGCCGCGCCGATCATCCCCTTGAAGCTCTCGATCTGGCCCGCCAGGTCGCGACCGCCGGCCGGCGGGCCCTTGATCCCCAGGCAGAGCTGGAAGTCCTCCTCGTTGCCGACGAGGATGTCCGACGCCGCCGCGATCTCCGCGAAGGCGCGGTGCAGCTCCGCCTCGCGCCCCTTCCAGAAGGAGGCGCGGTGGTTCAGGTCGAAGCTGATGCGGCTGCCGGCGGCCTTGGCCCGGCGCGCGATGTCGAGGCAGCACTGGCTCGTCTCGGGCGACA
>CAYPJN010000002.1:0-581 GCA_964411055.1 uncultured Lentisphaerales bacterium
TGCCCCAGCCCAGACCCGGCGTGCCCCACCGGGGTCAGCACGCCGTCGCGGTATTCCTGGTCGATCGAAGGGCAGAGGCAGTCGTCGACGCCCACGACAGCCGCCGGCGCGTCGTCCGTAATGAAAAGCAGCATCGACCCGCGAGGATCGATGGTGGCCCGGAACTGCCGGTCGCACAAGCCGAGATAGCTTTGCGTCCAGAACTCGAACAGGTGACCGCGGTTGATGTCGAATTGAAAATCCTTGGCTACATCCGTCCAGTTGATCAACGCCACGATGCGCGTCCGGCCGCGCGTGCCGAGGTCGAGCACCCCCGGCACATTGGTCTCCATCAGGTCCAGCGGGATCGCGATATCGGTATTCACGGGGAACAGCTTTGACAGCATGTCGATCTGATCACGGTTCAACAGGGACATCTTGTCGGAGAGCATCAGGATGCCGCCGCTCGCCGCCATCGCGGTAACATAGGTCTGGATTTCCTTTTTGAGTTCCTCGGTCGGCTCCGTTCCGTTAACTAAGACAATGCTTGCCTTAACAATTTGTCCCCTTACTTCATCAGGAACAGGAGAAACACCGCATTC
>CAYPJN010000002.1:591-11314 GCA_964411055.1 uncultured Lentisphaerales bacterium
ACACAGTGACGCAGGCACTCCTCGTCCTCGTTCTCCCGCTTGCGGATAATCAGGCAGTCGGCGTCATTGAGAAATAGGTGCTTGTGATAGTAGTACCGCTTGAACACACGGACGAACACATCCTTGACCGATGCCCATTTTTCGAAGATGTCGCAACTGACCCGCATCCCGTCAACAACACCCGCCGCCTGTGCGAGCGGCGATGTGCAGCCCAGGATGAACGTGTCTTCCGTGACGGCCGACCGCATGACGCGGTAGCCTTCGCGCAGGTTCATGACGGCCGTCCACTTGGGGTCGCTGTGCCGCCCGGGTGCCAGGCTGGGCATCACGCCGTCGAGCTTGATGTATCGGAACCCCCACTCGTACGACAGCTTGCGGAACAGGCGGAACGTATGCTCGCGCACGGCGGGCAGAGAGAAGTCCAGCGACGGGTTGCCGTAGACGTCGTCGTTGTTCCAGTTCTTGACGAACCAGTCTGGATGAGTCTTGAACAATTCCGATTGCCGGGATGCTGAAAACGGCGCGAGCCATATGCCGGGAAGATAGCCCTGCGCTTTGATGCCATCCGCCACCGCTTTCATACCGCGCGGGAACCGGTCATTCTCCTCCCAGTCGCCGACGGCCTTGAACCAACCGTCATCAATCTGAATATGCTTGATCGGCAGCTTGTCGCGGTTTGCCACCAGCGCCGTCACATTGTCGAATACAGTCGTTTCCGATATGCGGTTGAGGTAGTAGTACCATGAGCAGTGCCCCGTGGGCATCTCCCACGGCTTGAGTTGCACCTGCATCTGCCGCGCCACCAGATCCGCGTAAACCGGCAGTCCCTTCACGATATTGGCGCAGGTTCCAACGTAGAGCCAGTCGCTGACAACGGTCTCGCCGGCCTCAAGCGGGTGGGACTCCATATCCTGAAACGCATCGAGCAGCCCTTCGCGGGTGACACAGATCGTCGGGTTGTAGCGCTCGAACGTCGCGAACCCGAACAACACCTGCGTGCCGGCCACGTCGATAAAAGCGACATTGTCGGCACCCGTCACCACCTGATCCGGCATCAGCTTTGCCGTCTGAATAGTGGACTCCATCTCGTTGCAGACGTTGCCGTTGAAGATGCTGAACTCATTGTAGAGGCAACGGTCGATGGCCTCGCGCCAGCGCCCGCCCAACACGATCAACCGAATCATCTTAGACAGACGCGTTACGCTCGTGTTCGTGAACGACGTCCGAACCAGAAACCCGTCGCCTTCCCGCTTGCATTCGATCGACACGTTGTCGCACTGCGCGACCGTCACCTCGCCGAGCGTCGTCAGTATCCACTCGCCCGACGAGTGCAGCGAAAGCGTGTTGTGGAAGTTGCCGGAATAGTCCAGCCTGACGTTGATCCCGTCGTACAACGTACGGCCGTCTTCACCGACGATTCGCAGTTCGTTCTGTTCGTTCTTCCTGATATGCATTTGCACCACCATGTCAGTCTCGTTGTCAATTCCGGGTTAGGACATCCGTCGTCGCGCGTTGAATTTCAGAGTTCGTGGTTCACATGATCCCGAAGTTTCAGAAACCATGTTTCATCGAGCGGATAATCCCGCACCAGATCCTTACTTCAACGCCGCATCCGAGGTCCGCACTGCGACACGTCGAAGGGTACAAAACCAAGTGCCAAGGCAGGGGAATCCGGGCGCAGGCGGAAATCGCCATGCTGGGGATCGACGAACAGCGGATCAGCCATGACGCCCTCGGCATCATGGCCTCGCTGCCAAGACGACCATTCCGTGCCATCTGCTGAGACCGGCACGGAGAAGCCGGCGAAGAAGCGCCACGCCGGCATGCCCGATCCGCCGGCGGCCGCGAGGATCGGGGCCAGCGGAATGCGCAGTGTAGCCTGCCAGCCGCCCGGGATTTCCTCCGCCTTGGTCTCGCAGGAGAAGCCGGCGGGCGCCTCGCTGTCGTGCCACATCAAGAGCATCTCGCCATCCGAAGCCAGGTGGATCTGCACCATGCCCGGCCGATCGACAAACGGTTTGAGAAACAGTTCCACGTGCTCGCGATCCCAGAGCGCGCCGCGGAGCACCTTGTGTTTGGCCGGGCGCTTGAACGTGCCGCGCACATGCAGCGCGTCGCCTTCCAGCAGGAGCCGCAATCCGCCGGTACCCGCGGGCGCTTCGGCGACACCCGCCTGGGTGACGAAGCGCGTCAGCACTTTGGCGCGCTTCCAGTCGGCCTCACGAGGTGTCCCTTTCACCGTCGGCACCTCGCCCAGGGCGGCGAAACGCGACGACTCGGCCCGATAACCGCTGGGGAACGGCTGTGAGCCGTAGACGCCGGTGTTGTTCCCGAAAAACTCCACCGCTCCGGTCTCGCACCAGTAGAGGTTGCGATGAAATGCGGTCTGGCGCGGCGTCCATCGTTCCGGGCTGACATTGCGCAGGATCGGCTTGTCATGACAGAGCATGATGTTGGATTCAAATGTTACGCCGAGGTGCTCCTCCTGCGCGCTGTAGGCCAGCACCGACTCGCCGCCATACGCCAGGATGTTGTTGCGCACCACGTTGTTCCGCCCGTAATGCTGATGGAACACATCCTTGTTGGCATTGTAGCAGAGGTTGGACTCGATCAGCACATCGGTGGAACCTTCGTCCGTGTACGCGCACCAGCCGCCGTAGCGCCGGCAGACAATGTCGTGAATGTGGTTGAAACGCAGCCGGGTGCCGCTCGCGTGGCCGAGCAGGTATATGCCGCCCATATCCGAGAGCAGCCCCTTGCCGATGTCGTGAATGTGATTCCATTCGAGCAGGTTGCCGTAGCCGTCGCTTTCGGCGTATCCCCAGTTCCAGCCGGCCGAGATTCCGGTATAGTAAAGGTCGTGAATGTGGTTGTGCTCGATGCGGTTGCCGGACGAACGGCCGATCAGCACCCCCACGCCGGCCGGATAGACGTGGCCCCCGTCCGCGATTTCGCAGTCGCTGACCACATTCCGCCGGCAGCCGTGCCAGATGCGGACGCCGCCCGCGCCCATGTCGCGCAGCTCGCAACGTTCCAGGGAGGCCTCGATGGTGCCACGGTCGATTTCCACGGCGTAGGTGTTGTTGTGCAGCACGCGGCACCCGCTAAAGACGCAGGTGTCGGCGTTGTGCAGGATCAACGCGCCCGGAACTTCATGCGAGGCTTGGTTGGAGTCGGCAAAACCGGCTGGCTCGCGCCACTCGTTGTGCGCAAAGGAGAGTCCCTCGAACCGGAGGTTGGCGGCGCCGTCGATCCGCAGCAAACTTTCTAGGCGGGGCGCGATAATCTCGGAGGCGGCCATATCTTCGCCGGGCATGGGAATGTAGTAGAGCTTGCCCGTGTGCCGGTCGAGATACCACTCACCCGGCTCGCTCAACGCCTCGAAGACATTCTCCAGTCGGAAATCGACGCCGTCCCCCTCTCCCCAGGCGAGACGAATGGTCGAATAGCGGTCAAACCAGGCAATCCGCGCTTCGTCATCCACCGTGGTCATGCGGGCGCGTGGCGCGATCCACCAGGCAAAGAACTGCACCTCGACGTCGCGAAGGTTGCGCCAGTCGGAGCGGATCTGTCCGGGCGCAAAACCGAACCGGCAGGAACCCTGGCGGAAGGTCTCGCTCCAAGCGCCGGTAAAGCGGGCTTCTAGGGCGCGCTCCACCTGCCAGACGCCCTGTTTGGGCAACCGCGGCCGCAGACGCCGCTGCCCGTTGACCCAGATCTGGCGGAACAGCCAGCGACCGGCGGCGACCTCCGGTATCTCGGTGACCCAGACCTTGCGCGCGTTGACGTATTCCTGCCGCCAGACGCCCGTGATTCGCCGGCCTCCGCTGATGACGGGCTCCTCGCCGGGAACAGCCGCCCACGTCACCGGCCAGGTCCGCGCCCGAGTATTCTGTTGGCGCGGGAACCCCGAATCCTGAGCCGTGAACAGCAGCGGCTGCTGCAGCTCGTAGACGCCGCCATGAATCCAGACCCGGAGCTCGACGGGTTCCTGCAGGGCCGCCTTCCGCCGCCGCACGGCGACCTGCGCCGCCTCGATCGTGCGCAAGGGGCCATCGGTGCGATCGGCGTTCGGCGCCGCCAGACGGCCTGACCAGGAGTCGTTCCCATCCGGGGAGACGTGGAATTCCATCTCTGATTTCGTCATGGTTGTTCTCTAATAGGGCACGTAATAGTCACGGGTTCGCGGCACAATCGAGGGCACGAGAAAGAGCAGCAGCAGGAAGAAGGACAGCAGCACGGCAAATAGCAGGAACAGCGTCTGGTAGCTGCAGAAGACGATACCCCCGCGCGTCCAGTGCGGAACCAGCATGCCGGCGCCCAGAACGAGCGACGTGAGGAATCGGCTGCTGGTGCCGCCGATCGCGCTGTAGGTCGACAGGAAGGCCGCGGCCATCGTCCGGTTGTCGGGACGGGCCAGCGCCATGAGTTCCATCGAGTAGCAGTTGAGGCCAATCGCCGCCGCGAATCCCAGCAGAAAGACGATCCCGCCGATTATCCAGAAGAAGCCCGGGCTCCCGGCGCCGATGAGGGCGAGTCCCAAGGCGCACGCGATTAAACACAGATGCCCGGCGGGCTGGAGCTTGCGCACGCCGAACCAGCGCAACAGGCGCGCCGAGATGAAGTGGCTGAGGATCAAACCGACCATGTAGACTACCGAGATCCACTGCACCACCTTGGCGTTCGCCAGAACCTCGCGCTTGAGGTAGATCATGGTCAGCGGCAGCAGCGCGCTCGACGCCAGCGCCAGGCAGCAGGTGTAAACCGCCCAGCCGACCAGGGGACGGTTCCGTATCGCAATGGCCAGCGTCAGCCGCAGATCGTAGCGTTTCCTCCTGTGCGGCTCCACCGGCATCCGGTCAAGGCAGTATTTGCGTCCCATCAGCAGCACGCCGACCACACCCACCACCACCTGCAGTGCCCAGACCGGCGGGTTCTTCCCCATTACCAGGCTGATGAGGAAAAAACTCGACGCCGTCAGCGCGAGATACGAGAAACGCATGGTCCCGAAGAACGGACCGCGCTCGGCCGGAAGCAGGACGTTGTCTAGCATCGGGTACCAGGTCACGCCGTAGAGCGGGCGGGACAGGCCGTAGACCAGGCAGCCGAACAGCACGGCGTAAGTGTCGAGCGGGGTGTCCAGAACCGGCGCGGCCGCCATCAGCAGCACGCCGGCACAGCCAATGTAGCAGGAGACGGCATAGGACCGGCGCAGCCCGATGCGGCTGGCAATGTACGCGCCCGGAATAGTCAGCAGGATCGCGGCCAGCGAGGAAAACGCGGTCGACAACATCGTCAGCGTGGCACTGCTGTGCAGGAGCGTGAGGTAGAGGATGAGGATCGCGCTGGAGTCGACCATCACCTCGGCATAGCAGCCGAACCAGGTCGAGGCATAGGCGTAGAGACGTCCGCGACGGCGTTGGTTATCGTCCAACTGGGCGGCGGGCGGAATATGGAGCGCGAAGGTTCTCAAGTCGTTCCCACGTTGATCATCCCCGGAACCGGCGATGCCTGCCGGCTCCTCCCTGCGCCTGTTCCCGGTGCGATTGACCGGACCGCAACGAAATCGAACTCATTGAAGAGCCTTGTCTTTCTTCATTAAGGGGCCTTGGCAGGCTTGGACGGACGCGCTGCGCCGCACTTGGCCATGGCCTCGTCGAGGCGCTTGAGGCGGTCGTTCATGTCGGCCTCGCCGGTGCCCGGCTCGTCGGCGGCGGTCGTGTCGGCGTAGTAGCCGAGCAGTGGCGCGGCGCGTTCAAGCATATCCTTGGCGACGGGGCCCTGCCCGGCCGCGATCATCCGGTTGGCGTACTCGACGGCGTAGTCGAGGCGGATATCGGTCTTGCGGTTCTGGCGGTAGGTGTTGCGGTCGTTGGAGCTCCAGTCGCCGGCGGCGATGTTCCGGACCACGCTGTCCGCGACGGCATTCCAGTTGGTGCCGGCGTCGGTGATATGGAGGTTCGTCATGCGCTTGGCGGCATCGCGGCGCGTGCCGTGGCCGTTGAACTTGTTGTCAACGATTCTGGCGAGAGCGTCGACGCGCTGCTGGAGGTTCATGCCGTCCCAGCCCTCGTTCATGAGCGTGGTGTAGGCGCCATTGCGGGTTTTCTCGTCATGGCCGTGCTTCTCCGTCTCGCGGAGGGTCGCGTGCCAGACAGGAACACGGCGCCCAAGCTCCTGCTTCAAGAAAGCAGCCGCCGCCCGGGCATTGGCGAGCGTGGCGGCGATGCCGGCGTCGGCGGGGCGCTGCCTGGCCTGTTCCGCGAACCCGGGGATGCGGCTCTCAAGCCCCTTGAGGCGGTTGCGGAAGAAGCCGATGGCGATGCCCTGGCGCTCGGCGCGGAAGCCGACGGGGAGCTTATCTCCGTCCCAGTCGATCCAGGCGTTGAAAATCTCGGCCATGGGCTGGTACTCGAAGCGGTCGCCGTAGGCGGAGCCGAGTTGGCCTTCAAGGAACGGACGCCAACCGCCGACGGCGACGGACCACCCATTGGCCCGGCCGACAAAATCGTCGTCAAACTCCCGCCAGAGGGCAATGAAGCGCCTGGCCGGGAAGCTGGTCTTGGCGCCGGAGACCAGGGTGGCGAGCGTCTTTTGGACAAATGGGCGACGGACACGCTCTTCGACACGGCGGTCCGCCATGGCCTGGCGTAGGATATCGATGGCCTGCTCCGTCTCGCCAAGTTCGGCAAAGATGGGGGCTGCGGTGCTGCGGATCTGGAAGGCGGCCTCGGCGTCGGCGGGAAGGGCGGCTATGCGGTCTGCGACGATCTTGCGGGCGGCGGTCGCGCCTTCGGTCTTGATGGTGGCCTCGATGTGATTGCCGAAGGCGACGGATTCCTTGGAGGCTTTGCCGTCGAGTCCGGCGGCATCGAACTGCTCTTTGGCCCAGACGACGGCGGCGGTGTTGGAGCCGGAGTCGAGGAGACGTCGGACGATGGGCTGAATCTGGTCGGCCCAGGTGATGCCAAGCTCCTTCATCTTGCCGAGGTTGGCTTCGTAGAGCGGTAAAGCGAGCGCCACGGTGTCGCCGCGGCGGCGGGCGACGTATTCGTTCGCGGCAAAGACACGGATCGCCGCGGAGGGGGCATTGGTTGCAGTGGCGGCGAGGCGGTAGACGCCGTTGGTCTTCATGTCATGAAGAAGGTCGGCGTAGGCCGTGGTGGTCATGTAGCCGATCTTCCGGGCGGCGGGCTTGGCGCCGGCGGCAGGGGACATCTTGATGCCTTGGAGGACTAGGGTGTACTCGACGTTGCGTCCCGGCAGGAAAAAGTTACGGGGGAGGTCGCCTTCGAGATTGAAAAGAAAGGCGCCGGCTTCGGCGGCGGGCGCGCGGACGACGCACTCCCAAGCGCCGTCGGCATTGCGTGACCACGCGTAGTCGCATGCCGTGCGCTTCGGGTCGGCGAGTGTGACGACGGGATATCCGGCGAGGTCGAAGAAGCTTTCCGGGACGGAGAAAGTGAAGGTTACATCGCAGCCGGAGGCGGGCGATGGTACGGGGCACTGGATGTCGAAGCCGCGGTTACGGGAGATGACGCACGGCAGGATCTTATTATCGTCGGCATCGATGGTGGTGCCGCGGTTCTTGGCCCAGGCGTCGAACACGGCCTTCCCGAGAGGATCCTGGGGGCCCTTCATCGCGCGGCTCGGGAACGACCAGCCGGATTCGGTGGAGAGGTGGTAGTCCCAGTCGGCGATCATCTTTTCGATGAGTATCCTGGCGTTCGGGTGCTTCGCGTCCTCAAGGGCTTTGACGAGGTAGCCGCGGAGTTCCGCTTCCAGCCCGCAGAAGCGAATGAGGTGGTTGTACTCGCGGAGATCCTCGAAGTCGATGGAGGCGTGGTAGTGCTTGAGGCAGGCGTCGCGGATCTTGCCGCGGAACTTCTCGATGTAGGGGGCGGCCTCGCGGTAGGTGCGGCGGGTGAAGCGGCGGTGGAGCTGCTCGACATCCTGGTCGGGATCCCACTGGAGGCGGTTCATGCACCACTGCTCGTCGGCGCCGCCCAAATACTCGTTGAAAGCCCATCCCTCGGAGTAGTTGCGGAGGAAACCGATGTCGCGCTGCGCCTGGAGGTCAAACTTGAGCACCTCGGCGGCACCGCCGCGGATGGCAAGCCCGAGGGCGTAGTAGTCGTAGAGCATGGTGTTGGGGTTGTGGGAGACCCAGTCGTTGTAGATTTTCCACCAGTGGCGGTTCGCCGGCGAGAAGATCGGCTCCTCCTGCGACTTGCGGACATAGGTGCAGATCATCGGGGCGATGTTTTTGCTGACCTCGATCGGCGGATAGCGCGCGGCGATGAAATAGGCGAAAGTCGAGGTGATGAAGCCCGGCCAGACCTTCTGTATCTCGGCATCGAGGTTGTTGAGATACTGGTAGAACCAGGCGGAGTAATACTCGGCGTAGTCGGTCTTGGGAGTGATCACGCGGCCATCGAGGGTCTTGATGGGGGCCGTGCAGAGGTCGCATTCGCAGACTACGTAGTTGTCGTCGACGCCCATGAGGCACTGACGGCTGTAGTTCATACGGTAGCGCAGGTGCTTGACGCCGGGGACGACCTCCATGGCGCGGCGGCGGAATTCGGGATCCGCCAGGCAGGCCAGGGTGCGGCCTTCCGACCACTTGGTCGCGCGCTCCAGGCTCTTGAGGCGGTCGACGACGGGGTTGAACTGATTGAGTCCCTCGCACCAATCGTAGTATTGCGGGCAGAGGTAGTGGCCCCCGTTGACATGGAACTGGCCATGCTCGCGCCGCCCGGTCATGAAGTTGCGCCCGTTGGCGCGCTTCCACTGCGCGGAACCGCCACCGCCGCGCTGTATGAAGACGGGCTTGGAGACCGCGTCGCCCCAGACGACATCCAGGGTGGGACGGTCGGTGAAGACCGTGCCGGCGGGGTCATCGCTGTAGGCCCAGATTATGTCGGTGTTGTTCTCGACGAAGCGGTGGACGCCGAAAAGGGTGCCGGCGGGGGCCGCGCCGAAGATGTGGATGTCGCGGCCCCGTGCGCGGACGGCATAGCCGTCGTGGGCGCCGCCAGAGGTCAGGAGCTTGATATCCTCGGGAAAGATGTCTTTCGCGTAGGAGGCGCCAAGATAGATTTTGACGTTTTTCTCGCTGGATGGGGCGATAAGGATGGGCAGGTTGGCGCCGGTGATCTTCTTGATCCAGTGGCGGAGATCCTCGGCGGCCTGTCGCGCGACCTGACCCTCGTATCCACGGGCCGCCTCAAGTTCAAAGGTCCAGGAGCGCTTCGGGAAAAATTTGTCGATCGTGATCGCGTCGGTCAGATCGACGATGATTTCAGCCCTGGGCTCGCGGTTCTCGACAATGCGGATCGGGCGTTCAATGCGCCCCGTCCTGGGCGGCCCCAGTTCCTGCGAGGAGTCGCTGAAGTCGGGCGCGTAACCAGCGACGTAGTTCGTCCATGCGGCCCAGCGCACAGGATCGGGAATGACCGAATGGGCGCCGGACGTGAGTTTGGGCAGGGCGATGGAGATGACGACCTTCTCGCCCTCTGGAATCTTGCGGGTGTCGTAGTGGAAGCGGAGGGCGCGGACGCGGTCGCGGAAGAAACCCTTGTTGCCGGTGTGGGTGTCGTGCTTCATGTCCCAGGCAAAGTCCGTGTAGCCGTCGGCGCCGCGGGTTTCCGGGCGATCATGCGTCTTGAAGTGCGTGGTCGGGACGCCCCAGGAGACCCACTGCGCGCAGCCGTCGTCAGGCGCGATCCCGAAATCGTCGAAATACCGGTTGAACGTCATGGAATACCAGCCGGTGAGAACCTGCGACGAATCGCCGATCTGCGGGAGGCAGTTGGTCGGAACGTCGATCCGGGCGGAAAAGGTGAGGAGATTGTGGGTCTCGGCGTTGAAGGGCCACGCCAGTTCGAGGGCGGGCTGTATCTTCTGAAATTGTCCCCGGGTGAGCTCGATGCGCATCACCGGGAGCAACGCGCCGCGGACGGTGTCGTTGGTGACGGTGTAGGTGATGCCCGAGGAGACATCCTTGAGGCCGGCCTCATCGAGACCCGGCCAGACGACCATCCAGCCATCGAGCGGTATTGCCACGGACTCGAGGGGCGCCGCCACGACACGGTTCGTGTCCAGAGGGGGAGGCAGACATAGCTCGCCGGCGGTCACGCTCACCGGACTCTGACCGCGCGCTGCGGCCGGCAGCCACGCAAGCAGCGACACCACAAGGCATGCATAGCCAAGCGGCACCAAGCACCTGATCCTCTTCCAACGGCAAACCATAGACACTGCTAAATTCTGTAACTCGCACGCGAAGCTCCATTGCATCACCGGAGGTGTTGAAAAAGCCGCGCAATCGCTATTCTCCGGTTGAAAGACCATAGGAGCGCGATAGCATGCAGTCGCGTGCCCCGAGAAGAGCGTAACCATATCCACCGTTGGCGTCAATGTGGACCCTTCCCGATGCGGCACTCGCGCCGAACTGTCTCAGCGGCCAGGCACCGGATCGCCCCTAGCCCGCATTGGGCGGCCATCTCTGCCAGGATCTCCGCAGCGGGAATGATATGGCGCTGCCAGTCCGTAAGCCCCATAGATGCGAGACGGCCGAAGGCTCCCAAAGCCTGCGTCAGACGCTGCACGGCGCCAAAGGGAAAAAGTCGCCGCACGCCGCCATCACCCATCCGTCCGGCATAATATTCCAGGAGTCGCGCGCGCAGATCCGGCGGCATTTTCGCATACGGATCGCACAGCAGCG
>CAYPJN010000002.1:11324-30374 GCA_964411055.1 uncultured Lentisphaerales bacterium
ATGACGCTGCCAGTCCTGAAGCCCCAGCGACGTGAGCCTGCCATAGGCGCCCAGCGCCTGCGTGAGCCGCTGCACGGCGCCGAAGGGAAAGAGCCGCTGCACAGAACCCTCTGGCGCCCCTATCCGACTTGCGTAGTAGTCCAGCAGGCGCCCGCGAAGCTCCGGCGGCAGCTTCGTATAGGGGTCGCACAGCAGCGAGGCCAGGTCATAGGCCGCCGCGCCGTAGCGCATTCCCTGGAAGTCGATAAGCGACAGACGCCCGCCCCTGAGCATGACGTTGGTCGACTGCAGGTCGCGATGCACGATGACCGTCGTGCCGCCCAACAGCAGGGTCTCGGCCACGACTCCGTACTCGTCGATCACCGCCTCCGGGATGGAGTCACCGGCCGCGTGCCGCTTGCGCACGATCTGGTTGAGGAATAGGTCGCGCTCCCAGTCGTAGAGTCGGCGGTCGAACGCCGGATCCATTTCCAGTCCGCGGCTCCGCGCCAGACATGTCGCCTTGGTGTGCAGCAGCACCACCTGGTCCAGCGTCTTGCGGTAGAGACGCTCGGCGTCAGCCGGACAGGAAACGACATGATCGAGCAGGTTCCGCTCGCCGACATCCTCCAGCAACAGCGCGCGGGCCTCGCGCGACTCGGCCAGTACCCGCGGAACCGATAGTCCCGCCTCGTGCAGCAGGCGGGCGTGGCCGCCATAGCGCTGGTTCTCCTCGCGCTGGCAGCCGTAGCGCACGAAGACCGCCGCGCGGCGCCCCTGGCGGACGCGAAGGAACAAGCGGTCCGATCCACGCGCTGCCAGCGGAGCGACGCGCGTCTCGCCGAGCCTGAAGGCCGCACCCGACAGCACCGGCGCAAGGGCCGGATCGGGCCAGGCGGCGGCGTCATACCAGACTTCGCCGCGCGGGCCGACGCCGAACGGCCCGGTCATCGGGTTCCAGGTCGCCACCGGCCGACTGCTCCGGTAGCGCTTCCGCAGTACCAGGTAGTCCGGCAGCGTGCCGGCATCGTCCCAGACGGCGCGCGCGCCACCTGTGACTCCCAGAACCCGTTCCCCGTCCCGCGCCGCCGCCTCGTAGAGCTCCACGAGCGATACGGACTGCTCGGGGTCGCCCGGCAGGTAGTCCAGCAGACGCGGCGAGACGACTTGAATCCCGCTGAAAGTCGCGGTTCCGGGCGCGCCGCGGCGTTGGCTGCGGAAGGTCGTGACCTGACCGCCGGCGTCGGTCTCCACCGTCCTCGGCCCGCGCTGCGGAACCAGCCAGAGCGCCGCCAGGGCGCGACCGCCGTCAAAAGCTCGCAGGAGCGGTCGCGGAGCCGTCAGCCAGACGATATCGGCGTTGACGATCCAGAAGGGTTCGCCATCCAGAAACTCGCGGAAGGCCTGCAGCGCGCCTCCCGTGCCGCGCAGTTGTGGCTCGTAGGAGCAACGGAACCGGGCCGTGCCCTGACGCGCCTGCAGGTAGTCGCGCAGGACGCCCGCCTGCCAGTGCGTGTTGACCGCGATCTCGGTGACGCCCCACGTCTCAAGCCGGCGGATGCTCCGCTCGATCAGCGGCTCGCCGCCCAGAGGCATGAGGGGCTTGGGGAGGAAGAGTGTCAACGGCCGGAGGCGGAGTCCCAGACCGGCGGCCAGGACAACCGCCTTGCGCGGAGCTTTAGGTGTTGCATCCATGCCAGATGAAGATTGTCGCAAGAGGCGCTGCGGGCCGTCCCCCTCCCCGAACCACGCAGGCCCCAAGGCTAGCTGTAATCTGGCTCGCCGACGTGATCGAGCACCCGCGAGACGATAGCGTCGGTCGTGATGCCGTCGCTGACGGCCGCGAAGTTGCGGAAGAGGCGGTGGCGCATGACCGGCAGCGCGTAGGCGCGCACGTCGTCGCACGCGACGGAGAAACGTCCCGATAGAACCGCGTGCGCCTTGGCGGCCATCAGCAGGCACTGGCCGGCGCGCGGCCCCGCGCCCCACCGCAGCCAGCGCGCCATCTCTTCCGGCGCCTCGGGCGCGCCGGGGCGCGTGGCCCGCGCCAGACGGGCGGCATAGTCCGCCACATGGGCCGAGACGGGAATCTGACGCACAAGCCTCTGATAACTCAGGATGGCCGCTGAGTCCAGCACGGGCTCGATCAACACGGAGCGGTCGTCGGTAGTGCGCATCAGGATGCGCGGTTCCTCCTCGGCCGTCGGGTAGTCCACCTGGATGGCGAACATGAAGCGGTCGAGCTGCGCCTCGGGCAGCGGGTAGGTTCCCTCGAGTTCGATCGGGTTCTGCGTGGCGAGCACGAGAAAGGGGGCCGGCAGGTCGTAGGTCGAGCCGGCGGCGGTGACGCGCCGCTCCTGCATGGCCTCGAGCAAGGCCGCCTGCGTCTTGGGCGGAGTGCGGTTGATCTCGTCCGCCAGCAAAATGTTGGTGAATACGGGACCCTGGCTGAAGCGGAAACGGCGACGCCCGGTATCGCCATCCTCCTCGAGAATATCGGTTCCCGTGATGTCGGCAGGCATGAGGTCCGGCGTGAACTGGATGCGCTTGGACTGCAGGGCCAGAGCCTGGGCCAGCGTCCGCACCAGAAGGGTCTTGCCCAGTCCCGGGGCGCCGATCAGCAGGCAGTGCCCCTGCGCGAAGAAGGCCACCAGCACCTGGTCGATGACCGTCTCCTGACCGACGATGACGTTACCGATCTGTTCCAGAAGCCGTTCGCGCGCCTGTCGCAGCGCCGCCACGGAAGTCTCGACGCGGGCGGACTCCTCCGCGGAGGGGGTGTAAACCGAGTCTTCGGGGATCGGAAGTGCGGACACGTTGGATGGCCCCCTAGACGAGCTTCCGGGCGATCATGGTTTCGGCGATCTGCACGGCGTTCTGGGCGGCGCCCTTGCGGATGTTGTCACCCACCACCCAGAGCGCCAGGCCGTTCTCGACGGAGGAGTCGGCGCGGATGCGGCCCACCTGCACGTCGTCGCCATGCTGCACGTCGAGCGGCGTTGGAAACTCCGCCTGCGCCAGATCGTCGCGGATGCGGATGCCGGGGCTGGCCGCAAGGATCTCGCGCGCCCGTTCCGGCGGCATGTGGGCGGAGAACTCCAGGTGCAGGGCTATGGCGTGCGCGTAGAAGACCGGCACGCGGACGCAGGTCGCCGCGACGCGCAGATCCGGCGCGCCGAGGATCTTGCGGCTCTCGAAGAGCATCTTGGCCTCCTCGGAAGTGAAGCCCGGCATCTCGGGTTTGAGCCCGCCGATCTGCGGCAGCACGTTGAAGGCGATCTGGCGCGGGTAGACCGCCGCCGTCAACGGTTGCCCCGCGGCCCAGGCGCGCGACTGGCGGTCGAGCTCCTCGATGGCCGCGCGTCCGGTGCCGCTGACCGACTGGAAGGTGACGGCCGTGAAGCGGCGCAGCGGAACGGCGCGGTGCAGCGGGGCCAAGCCCATCAGCGTGATGATCGTGCTGCAGTTGGGGTTGGCGATCAGCCCCTGGTGGGCGTCGAGGGCCGCCGCGTTGATCTCCGGAATGACCAGCGGCACGCGCGGATCCATGCGGAAGTCGTCGCCGTTGTCGATGACTACGCACCCGCGCCGGACAGCCTCCCAGCCGAACTGCTTAGAGGCGCCCTTGGCACCCTCGGTTCCGGCAAAGAGGACGATGTCGAGTCCGTCGAAGGCCTCCGGCGTGGTCTCGAAGACATGGAACGTCTCGCCGGCAACCTGCTCGTCGCGCGCGGAGCGCGCCATGATGCGGATTTCCGACGCCGGAAAACTGCGCTGGCGCAGAACCTTGACCATTTCGGTCCCGACTGCGCCAATCCCGACCAAACCAACCCGATACTTCTTCATAAAACCTTCTCGTCTCCATGCCCGGAACACGAACCATGCCCCACGACCAGGAAAAGGCAGTTAGTTTACCGGAATCGCCCGACTACGGCAAGAACCGCGGCAGAACCGCGGCGAATTGACAGGCAGAACCAAATCCTGCATAGTTTCCCGCGAATCAACCATGAAAGCGGGTCGGGGCGGACGGAACGACAAGGAGCCACGTCGCCCCATGCCGCGGATTCCGCCACCGAATGCAATTGCCGTTTCCAGTTGCCGCCGACCCGTATCCTTGCGGGGATCGCGAGCTTGCGCTCGTGCGCGAGCGCAAGCTCGTGGCACCAGCCCCCATGGCCGCGTTCGCGCGCGACGTGCTGCGCCATCACTGCATGCCGGATCCGCTGCACCCCGGCGGGCTGATCGAGTCCATCTACTTCGACACGCCCCGTCTGGCCGCCTACTGGGAGAAGGCCAACGGCGACAACCTGAAGCGCAAGATCCGCGTGCGCTGGTACCCAACAGCCGATCCCGCTTCCGCGCCGCGGACGCCGGCCGGCCGCGACACGATCCGGGCCTTCTTCGAGATCAAGGACCGCCTGGGGGCGGCCCGCGAGAAACTGCACCGCGGTTTCCAGATGGATGCCGACCTGCTGCAGTACGCGTCCCTGAACGACCCCGACCTGCTGCGGCCCATCCGCCGCCAGGCGCAGGCCATGGACGTGGCCATGGCGGAGCTGATCGTACCGACCCTCGCCATCCGCTACCACCGCTGCCGCTTTGTCTGCCCCGTCACGGGAACCCGCGTCAGCCTCGACACGGCGCTGGTCTCCGACCGCTGCAATCCCGACCTGATGCCCGCGACGGAGACACGGTATTCCGGTCAGATCGTCTGCGAGGCCAAGTCATCCGCGCACCGGGTCTGGCCCTGGAGCGAGACGCTCTTCCGTCTCGGCTTCCGGCCCTGCAGTTTCTCCAAGTACGGCGAGTTCATCAACCAGCGGATCCAGGGAGGCCGCTAGCAACCCATGAAGCACCTCAGCATCCTCGAAGCCCTGGAGGCCTACGAACAGACCTCCGCGCACCTCGGCCTGGAGCGGTTTGCAGCCGCGCTGGCCGTCTCGCTCGCGGCCGCGCTGGCCACGGCAGGCCTCTACCGCGTCTTCTACGAAAACCGCGGCACCGGCAGCCAGATCTCGCGCGCCTTCGCGCTCCTGGCCCTGGCAACCACGACGCTCTTCGTCTGCATCCAGGTGTCGATCCCCCTCTCGCTGGGCCTCATGGGCTCGCTCTCCATCATCCGCTTCCGCACGCCCATCAAGGAGCCGGAGGAGGTGGGGTTCCTGCTGCTGGTGATCGCCGCCTCGGTGGCGTCGGCGACCTACAACTTCGCCTTCCTCGTCATCCTCTACGCCTTCGCCTTCGTCAGCCTCGTGATCATGCGGCGCGTGCGCTTCGCGCGCTTCTTCAAGCGCGACGGCCTGCTGGTGATGTCGCTCCCGGACGGCTCCGCCAAGGCGCTGGACACGCTCGACGCCGTCCTGGACCGGCACCTGACCCGCCACACCATGCAGAGCGCCTCCAGCCGCGAGGGCCTCACCAGCATCCAGATCAACTTCTCCGGACTGCGGACCGACGTCGCGCGCCTCCACGAAGATCTGCGGACCGCGCTGGCGGTCGGCTCCGTCCAAACCTACCTGGATCGCCCCGGCGGCCTGCACTAGCATGAGGCGGACGGCCAAAGCCGCATGCGCCCTGGCGGGTTTGGGACTGGCCGCCGCCCTCCTGGCCAACGCCACCCCGTGGCTGATCGACCGCCCGCGGGCACGGGTCGTGCGTGCCGAGCAGTCCATCCGCCGCAGTCTATCGCGGAACGGCCGCCTGGTCGGCCTCCTGACGTTCGACGAGCCGCAGCCGCGCGAGTGGGTGACGGACGCACAGGTTCTGGCGCCGGGCACGGTCTGCGTGCCGGCGCGCTTCGGCTCCGGCCGCGCGTTCGACGGGCGCGAGCGCACGCACATAGACACGTCGCTGCGCTGGCAGGCGCTCGGCAGCAACTACTCGGTCGCGGCGTGGATCACGGTGCGCCCCGGCTCCCGCACGCAGGACATCCTCTGCGGCAGCGGCGGCAACCGCCTTACCGGGTTCCGGCTGGTGGACGGCGCCATGACCTTCGACGTTCCCGCCGACACGCGGCAGAGCGTCGCCTATCCTTTCCGCAGCTTCGGCCGGGAGGTCTGCCTGGCGGCCACGGTCGACAGCCGCACCCTGACGCTCCGCCTCTACGAGGACGGAAGGATCATGGCCTCCGGCACGATCAGCGCAGTGAGCTGGTCGCATCACAACATCTCCTTCGGCAAGCCGGTCTGGTTCGGCGCACAGCATCCGTTCCAAGGAATCATCGACGAGGCGGTCTTCGCGGCGGGCGCCCTCTCGCCCGCAGAGATCCGGAGCCTGGCGCGGGGCCGCCATGGCTTTCTCCGGCACTTCACCGCGCCGAGCCGCTACCGGAGGTGGCGGCAGTCGCGGGCGCTCGCCGACGCGGCGGAGATGCTGCACCGGCTGCTCGCCGCCGCCGAGGCGCCGGTGCGGCGCCTAAGGCTGCCGCGCACCGGCACACCGCCACTGCCCGTGATCCGGCTGCACCTGACGGGTGCGGACCAGCGGCACTTCCTGCGGGCGCACCAGCGCAGCCGCCTCTCGGGGCGCCGCACCCAGGCGGCGGCACGGCCGCGCCGCGTGCATGCCGGCATCGGCGGCCGCGTCGCCGAGGCGCAACTGTTCCTCGACGGCAGCGACATCGCCTATGGCCCCTCGCCGCGTCCGTCGTTCGTGTTAGAACTGCCGGACACCGCACCCTGCTTCGGCACCACGCGGCTGCGGCTGCGGCCTCCGGAGACGGCGGGACGCGCAACACCGTTCCTGCTCGACCGGCTCCGCCGGCGCTGCGGCCTGCCGGCGGCCACCAACGGGCTCTGCCGCCTGATGGTCAACGGCAGCGACTACGGGCGCTTCTTCTTCGAGGATTTCACACGCGACGGCGTCCTGCCCGGCGATACCCCCGACATCGCCAGCGGCAACGTCCGCCGGGCCAACGATTTCGGCAAGCTCTTCGAGGCGGTGGCGACCAAACGGATCGACCGGCTGATCCACCAGCATCCATGGCCGCTGACGCGCGCGGAACTGCTGGCGATGCTTGACGCGGTGGCGGGCGAGATCGAGCCCCAGATCGCGGCCGACCCGCTCTATCCGGAGAGCCTTGACATCCTGCAGCAGCAATTTCGGGAGGACCGGCGCCGCGTGGCCGAGACGTGGCCCGCGACCGATCCCGCCATGTCGCCGGCGGAGCGCTGGGCCCGGTTCCTCAACCCCTTCATGATCCTCGGCGGCAACCTCTCGCCCGACCGCCTGACCGAGGCGCTCGACCTGCACCTTCCACCGCTGCCCGGGGTGCGGATCGCCTGGCGCAGCTCGCGGCCGGAGATCATCGATCCCCTTGCCGGCAGAGTCACACGCCCCGTCGGCAACGACCCCGTGCTGGTCGAGCTCACGGCCGAGGTGACCGACGGTACGACCCACGCCGAGCAGACCATGACCCTGCGCGTCATGCCTGAACGCATCCCCCTGCCGACGGTAGCCCTCTACCTCGGAGAGCCGGTGGCCAAGACGCGGCGCGTGGATGCCGTCATCGAGATCGGCGAGGCAGGCGAAGACCGCCCCGCGCGGCGTCTGCGCGCGACACAAGGCCGGCGCGGCGGCGTCAACCACCGCGGCAACACCAGCTTCTGGTACCCCAAGAAACTCTTCACCATAAGGTGCGACGAGCCGCACGGCCTCTTCGGCGACGGCGTGCGGCGCACCGTGCTGACCATCAACGCCCTCCAGGATACCCTGTTCCTCAACAACTCGCTGGCGTTCGACCTCTTCCGCGCCTGCGGCACGCCGGAGGCGCCGCGGCACGCCCCGCATGTGCGCCACGCCGAGTTCTACGTCAACGGCGCCTACCAGGGGCTCTTTGAACTCTGCACGCGCCTCGACGAGTATCTGATCCCCGCGCCTGGACTGATCGTCTACCGCCATGCGACCATCATGCCGCGCGTGCCGCCGCTCCGGGCCGCGCGTCCGCCCCGACGCGACGGCGACTTCATGGATCCCTTTCTCGCCCTCCAGCAGGTTGTGGAGACCGCGCCGCCGTCCGGACGGGCCGGACAGGTGGCGCGCCATTTCAACCTTTCAAATCTCATCGACTTCCAGCTGCTGCTGAACGTGATGCAGAACCGCAATGGCGAGCCGTTCCGATTCTGGTTCCACGACGCCCTCGTCTACCAGCCGGGCGGCCGGCCGCCCTTCTCGCATGTGCCGTGGGACTTCGACCTGGGCCTGAACGGCAGACCTTGGATGTGGATCGAGAACAACCTGATGCGCCGCCTGGCCGCCGAACTGCCGGACTACAGAAACCAGCTTGCCGCGCGTTGGCGCGCGCTGCGTGCGGAAATCCTGGCCGACGACGCCGTCGACCGGCGCCTCGCAGAACGCGCCACCCTGCTGGCGCCCTATATCGCGCACGACCACCGGCGCTGGCACTACGGCAACCCCGGTGAAGTGGAGGCGGCCCTGGAGACCAAGCGCGCCGTGGCCCGCCGCAATCTTCACGCGATCGACCAGTTTCTCGAAAAGGATGCACTACCACCATGAATACGATCCGCCTGCTGACCATCGGCAATAGTTTTTCGGAGAACGCCATCACCTACCTGCCGCAGCTCGCGGCGGCCGATGGCACCGTCGACTTCGACATCCATCGCGCCAGCCTCGGCGGCTGCACGCTGGAAAAGCACTGGAACCTCGCGGAGTACACCCGCCAGGACTCCAGCTACAAGCCCTACACGCTGCAGCCCGGAGCCGGCCCTGTCAACCTTCAGGAGGCGCTCGCCGCGCAGCCCTGGGACTTCGTCACCCTCCAGCAGGCGAGTCCCAGGAGCTGGATACGCGCGACGTTCGAGCCGTACCTCGGCAACCTGCTCCGCGAGATCCGCACGCTCGCCCCCGGCGCGGAACCGCTCCTGCACCAGACGTGGGCCTACCGCAGCGACGCCGGCTTCCTCGCGGACAAGGGCATCACCCAGCACTACATGTTCGACCGCATCCGCGGGAACTACGACCACTTCGGCGCGCTCTACAAGCTGCGGCTGCTGCGCGCGGGCGCGGCGGTGCAGGCCGCGCGCGAAACGCCCGGCCACGCCTTCGCCTGGCCCGATCCGGCCTTCGACTACGCCCACCCCCGTCCCCCTGCCCTGCCCGACCAAACCCACTCGCTGATCGCCGGCTGGCGCTGGAATATCAACGGCACCGCCGACGGCAAACCCGAGTTGGTCAAGGACGTCATCCACCTCAACAGCGACGGCTGCTTCCTGATCGGCTGCCTCTGGTTCGAGCGCCTGACCGGACGCGGCATCCTCGCCAATCCCTTCAAGCCCGACAGCATGAGCGAGGCCACCGCCGCCTTCCTGCGCGGCGTCGCCCACTCGGTAGCGCAGGAGACCTGACCGTTGATTCGGTTTTGACGAGATGACACATAGTAAAGGAGCCGCACACATGAAGATCCTCTCCCTCGACAGCGTCGGCGGCGCCAGCGGCGACATGCTGCTCGGTGCGCTCGTCGATCTCGGCGCCGATCCCGACCGCATCGCGGCGCTTGTCCGGACGGTCGTCCCCGAGCCGCTGACCATCTCGCGCGAACCGGCCACCGATGCGGGCCTGCACGGCACGCGCATACGCATCGCGCCCGAGGCGCCGGCCGCCTGGATCGCGCCGCTCGCGGCCCCGGCGATGGAAGCACCCGCGGTGCACCACGATCATACTCACACCCATTCGCACCCCCACGCCCACGCGCACGAGCCAGACCACGGCGCGGAGCCGGATGGCGCGGCCCGCCGGCCGCACGCGCCGCACCGCGGGCTCGCCGAGATCCTGGCGCTCATCGGTGCGGCGGAGATGCCGGTGCGCACGCGGCATCTGGCCGAAGCGACGTTCCGCCGTCTGGCCGAGGCCGAGGCGCGCATCCACAACACGACGCCAGAGGCCATTCACTTCCACGAGGTCGGCGCCGCCGACGCCATCGCCGACATCGTCGGCGGCTGCTTCGCGCTGGAACTGCTCGGCATCGAGGCCCTGCGCGTCGGCCCCCTGCCGGCGGGCTGCGGCACGATCCGCTGCGCGCATGGCGAGATGCCGAATCCCGCGCCCGCCACGCAGGTGCTGCTGCGGAATTTTGTCGTGGCGCAGACCGACGAGCCCTTCGAACTGGTCACGCCTACCGGCGCGGCCCTGCTGGCCACGTGGAGGGCCGAGATGAAGTCGGCGCCGGAAACGGGACGGATTCTCGGCTCGGGGATGGGTTTCGGCTCGCGTCGGCTGCGCGCCCGGCCCAACGTGCTGCGCGCGACGCTGCTGGAGTCGGAGGCGGAGGCGGGCGACCGCGAGACGCTGACAGTGCTGGAGACGAATCTCGACGATGTCAATCCGCAATGGATCGGCGACCTGATCGAGCGTCTGCTGGCGGCGGGCGCGCGCGACGCCTGGGCCGTGCCAATCGTCATGAAGAAGGGGCGGCCGGCGCTGACGCTGGGCGTGCTCTGCGAGCTCGGCGACGCCGAGGCGCTGCGGCGCCTGATCTTCCAGGCCACGCCGACCTTCGGCATCCGCGCGTGGGCGGTGGACCGCACGGCGCTGGCCCGGCACCACGAGACGGTGCAGACGCCCTACGGCCCCGTGCGCGTCAAGGTTGGCGAACTTGATGGTCGGCCGATCACCCGCACGCCCGAGTTCGAGGACTGCGCCGCGCGCGCCCGCGAGGCCGGCGTCACCCCGCGCCAAGTCGCCGACGCCGCCGCCCGGGCGGGGGGTTGAGTGCCGTCGGCCGCCCATGGCCAGCGTTCCCATCCCGCGTCGGCCATGGCATTTACGCGACAGAGTTCACTGCCACTGCCTTCTTCCGCCGTATCTGGCACCCGGCCTGCCGCGCCCCGGACACCGATGCTTCAGGGCACCGGGAAGCGGCGCGTCAGGGCGGCCACCTCGCCGCGGATGCGCGCCTGCAGGGCGGTGTCGCCGATCGCCTTCAGGATCGCGACGATCCAGCCGCCGATCTGGCGCATCTCGGCCTCGCCCATGCCGCGCGTCGTGACCGAGGGCGTGCCGAGGCGGATGCCGGAGGTGACGAAGGGGCTCTTGCTGTCGAAGGGAATCGTGTTCTTATTGACGATGATGCCCGCCGCGTCCAGCGCGGCCGAGGCATCCTTGCCGGTGAGCCCCGCGGCCGCGACGTCGACCAGCATCATGTGGTTGTCCGTGCCCCCGGAGACGATGCGGAAGCCGGCCCCAGCCAGCGTGGCGGCCAACGTCCCGGCATTGCGGACAATCTGGGCGGCGTAGGCGCGGAAGGCGGGATCGAGGGCCTCCTTGAAGCAGACCGCCTTGGCGGCGGTCGTGTGCTCCTGGGGCCCGCCCTGCAGCCCCGGGAAGACGGTCTTGTCGATCGCCTGCGCAAACGCCTTGCGGCACAGGATCAGCCCGCTGCGCGGCCCGCGCAGCGTCTTGTGCGTGGTGGAGGTGACGACTTCGGCATATGGCACGGGGCTGGGATGGGCGCCGCCGGCCACCAGCCCGGCGATGTGCGCCATGTCGACCATCAGCCGCGCGCCGACGCGGTCGGCGATGGCGCGGAAGCGGGGAAAGTCCAGCTTGCGCGCGTAGGCGCTGGCGCCGGCGACGATCAGCTTCGGCCGGCAGGCGACGGCCTGCGCCTCGAGGGCGTCGTAGTCGAGTTGCTCGGTCTTGGGCGAGACCTGGTAGGCCTCGATCTTGAAGAGGCGTCCGGAGAAGTTCACCGGGCTGCCGTGCGTCAGGTGGCCACCCTGGTCGAGGCTCATGGCCAGGATTGTGTCGCCCGGCTGCAGCAGCGCGAAGTAGACGGCCATGTTGGCCGCGCTGCCGCAGTGCGGCTGGACATTGGCGTGCTCCGCGCCGAAGAGCGCCAGGGCGCGTTCGATGGCCAGGCGCTCGACGGCGTCGACCGGGTTGCACCCGCCGTACCAGCGCTTGCCGGGGTAACCTTCGGCATACTTGTTGGTGAGGACGCTGCCCTGCGCCTCGCGGACGCTGCGCGAGACGTAGTTCTCCGAGGCGATCAGGTTGATCGTCGCATCCTCCTGCGCGACATGCGCGGCGATCGCGGCATGGATCTCGGGGTCGGAACGCCCGAGCGTCGCGAACTCGCTGAGGCGCCCGGCCCGTTCGATCTGCGCCAGCCGCCGCGCATGGCGCTCGTTGCCGGGCTCGGCGCCCTGGTAGGGCGTCCCGAACCAGGCGGCGGTGATGGCGGCCGCCTCGGCGGGCGTGATGCAGCCGCCCGAGAGCACGAGAACGTTGACATCGTTGTGCGTGCGCCCCTTGCGGGCGCGCTCGACGGTGTCGCAAACCGCGGCGCGGATGCCGGCGAAGCGGTTGGCGGCGATCGCCATGCCGGTACCGGTCGTGCAGATCAGCACGCCGCGCTCGGCGCGGCCGTCGACGATGCGCGCGCTGACCTCGCGCGCGTAGTCGGGATAGTCGACGGAACGCGTGTCGAAACAGCCTAGATCCTCGACTTCCGCGCCGTGCTGGCGCAGCGCATCGAGCACCGCCGCCTTGGCCGGAAACCCGCCGTGATCGCAACCCACTGCAATTTTCATGATAGTCCTGAAGATGACATGCCGGAAAAAATTGCAGTATAGCGCATCCGCTTTGGATTTAAAACCCGAATCGATTAAGCGAATTGGCCCATTAGCCCATTAGCCGCTCTTTGCACTGGTCCCCCCTTTACGACGGGCGGGCGAGGAAGCGCGCCAGGTTGCCGCTCAGGTAGTCCTCGACCTGGGCATCGATCCAGCCCAGCTCGCCGCGGATCAGGCGCACATCCTCCTGCCAGCCGGTGTCCTGCCCGATCGTCCGCGCGTCGTGATCGCTGCCGTAGACCATCTGCCCGACGCCCACGACCGTGGCGGCGCGTTCGAGCAGCAGGCGCCGGTAGAGGGGCGGCGTGCCGCGTGTCGTGTCGATCACCGCCTGCGGCTCGCCGGGAAGCCGGCGCGCTTCGTGCGCGCACCGGAACTTCAGCGCCACGGCGATGCACTCGTCGATCCACGGCCAGGAGCCGTGGGCCATCAGGAAACGGATGCCGGGAAAGTTCATCAGGAACTCTAGATGCGTGGGATGGCAGAAGCGCGAGTTATCGCCGAAACTCCACAGTATCCCCGTGTGGAAGAGCATGCGCAGGCCCATGTTTTCGATGCGCGCGAAGAGGGGCCGGAAGCGCGGCTCCCACGGGTACCAGCCGCGCGGGATCATCTTCACACCCGACAGCCCGAGGTCGCGCGCGCGCTCCAGTTCATCGCCGGCCTCCGGCAGTTCGGGATCGATCCAGGCAAACCCGTGGAGCCGGTCGGGCGCCTGCCGGACCAGCCGCGCGGTCGCCTCAAGCCCCCGGCGCCGCTCCTCGGGCGCGACCGGCAGCAGCCGGCCGTCGATGGCCGGCGGTCGGCCGCCGCGGAAACAATCCTGAAGCGGATCGGGCGAGATCAGCACCAGGAACGCGCAGTCGTTACGGTCCATATCCCGAAGCAGCGCGTCCGCAGCCTCCGGCAGCCGTTCCGGGCTGTGAACATGACAATCCCCATGCTTCATCGCAGAACCCTTTCGCCGGCATCCCATCCAACCCCACTGGCCATGTTGCTGCCGGTCATGGTTACTGTAGGCTCCTCCCGCGGTTGCGGTCAATGCTCAATGCCAAGTAATCGGCTACAGGTACAGGGGGGCGCATGGAGGAGCGGGCGGGAGTTGCAGGCAGACGCTTCACGCTGTACACGCCCTTGCCCCGCGTAACCGGGGCTTCAGCCCCGCCTCTCGCTGATCCATTGGACCATCAGCATTCCGCCCACCCAGCATGTTCTTCCCGCGCCCCCTGTGGCTAGGCCGATTACGCCCGGTCCAATTCTCGTCCTTGTCTTGAAGCCCGTGTTGTCGCATAATGAATTTTTAAAAGCGTTTTCCCGTCCGGGAGTCCTATGCACCACATCCTGGCAAAAAAACAACTGTCCGACGACGTCTTCCTGATGACGGTCGAGGCGCCGCTCATCGCGGCCGGGCGCCAGCCCGGCCAGTTCATCATCCTCCAGGTCGACGACCGCTGGGGCGAGCGCATCCCTCTGACCATCGCGGATGCCGATCCCGCCACCGGCACGATCACGCTCGTCTTCCAGACCGTCGGCCGCACGACACACCTGCTGGCCGAGAAGCGGGTCGGCGACGCCGTGCCGGCCATTCTCGGACCGCTCGGCACGCCGACCCACATCGAGCGCTTCGGCACGGTCGTCTGCGTCGGCGGCGGCATCGGCGTCGCCCCGCTGCACCCCATCGCCCAGGGCATGAAGGCCGCCGGCAACCGCGTCATCGTCATCATCGGCGCCCGCAGCCGCCCGCTGGTGATCCTCGAGGAGGAGATGCGGCGCATCGCCGACGAACTGATCATCGTCACGGACGACGGCTCGTACGGGCGCAAGGCCCTGGTCACGGAGCCGCTCAAGGAGTGCTGCGGGCGGAACCCGGCCCCCGACTGCGTGGTGGCCATCGGACCGCCGATCATGATGAAGTTCTGCGCCGAGACGACGCGCCCCTTCGGCATCAAGACCCTGGTCTCGCTCAACACGATCATGATCGACGGCACGGGCATGTGCGGCGGCTGCCGCGTGACGGTCGGCGGCAAGACGAAGTTCGTGTGCGTCGACGGCCCCGAGTTCGACGGCCACCAGGTCGATTTCGACAACATGATGCAGCGCCTGCGCGCCTACAAGCCGCAGGAGGACGCGCAGCACGCGGCCCACCATTGCAGGATTGGTCTGGCACAGGCGGCGGATCCCGCTGGCGCGGCCGGAGCTGGTGACCGCCGGCAGGAACCCTAGCGATTTCCCGAATCCGCTGCCCCTATCAAACGGGTAGAGGGATACAAGACTGGCATAGGTGTCCATGCACAAGAATCGGTTCTATATTCTAGGTCGGCATCACCGATTAACGAAGTCTGCGGCCGATTCCGCGGCTACGTATGAGAGGCATGCGGCGTCCAAGACGCCGCTCACGAAATTCATTTCCCTCTTTAGCGGTGCCATGGGCCTCGACCTCGGCCTCGAAGCCGCCGGATTCCAGACGGCCGGATGTCTTGAACTCGACAAGAAGGCCTGTGCGACCATCCGGAGGAACCGCCCTGATCTGCCGCTTGTTGCCGACGACATCAGAAATTGGACTGGCGACAGGTTGTTGTCGGCTTTCAACCTCAAGCGCGATGAAGTCGGCTTTATTGCAGGCGGACCGCCATGCCCCTCATTCAGCACGGCGGGGAGACGCCAAGCATTCAATGACCCGCGCGGCCAAGTCATGTTTGACTTTCTGCGCATCGTCAAGGAGATCCGGCCGCCATTCTTCATCATGGAGAATGTGCGCGGCATCCTGTCGGCTTCATTGACGCATATGCCGCTTTCCAGCCGGAAAGGCAATTCCGCCGAGGGGCGGGGCACCGTTCTCAAAATGCTGTCGTCGATTTTCGATGACATGGGCTATACCGTTACCGTCGAACTCGTGAACGCCGCCAACTACGGCACGCCGCAGAAGCGGGAGCGTGTGGTCTTTCTCGGAAGCCGGTCTGGATTGCAGATCACCATGCCCGCCGCCAGTTATTCGCCGACGGAATCCTTGTTCTGCCCAAGATGGCGTACGCTTGGAGACGCTCTGGAGCATCTCGTTGATCCTGAGCCGGATTTCATTCCTTTCTCAAAGAACCGGCTAAGATTCCTCCGCTTGTTGAAAGAGGGTGAAAACTGGCGATCCCTGCCGCCCCATATGCAGGCCGAGGCCCTGGGGGGGGCGTATACATCGACTGGCGGACGGGTCGGCTTCTTCCGCCGCCTGAGCTTCAACGAGCCATCACCAACACTCCCAACCAGTCCGGTGCAGAAAAGCACCTGCCTCTGCCATCCGACCGAACTACGTCCATTGTCGGTGAAAGAATACGCCCGTATCCAGCAGTTTCCCGACAACTGGGTTTTTGAAGGCTCGACCTTGGACAAGTACCGGCAGATCGGGAACGCCGTCCCCGGCGGGCTCGGCTATGCCATCGGCAACGCGCTGCGGCGTTACCTAGTGAACTTCGAGACATTGGACGAGGAGGAATAGGATGCCACTAAGTCCCCATGAAATCGAACGCCATGTTCAACAATGTCTTGACACCTTCTACGCGCGCCGTATCGGCAAGCTTTCAACATTGAAGCTCCGCGATGCTTTGAAGCGCAAGAGCCCCTATCTATTCCGGGCGATCGGAACAGAGTCGGCGGCGGAACTGATCACGCAGATATTAAGCGCCTATATGTCGTCTTCAGATGAAGGCATTTTCGGCGACGCTTTCTTCGAGCCGCTCGCCCGTCTCGTGTCGGGCGCCGCACCCGCCGGTGGCGAGGGCGCGGACATTGTCATTGAGGATGCGACCACCTATACCGCCATCGCAGTCAAGTCTGGAACATCGGTCTTTAATGCTCAGAGCCGTCGCCGGCAGAATCAGGAGTTTATGGGGCTTCGCAGCCGCATGCAGAAGCTTCAGAAGCATTTCGACGCCATCGTCGGCTACTGCTACGGGAAGAAGCGGACGACGGTTCGGGCGAATGATGTCATCTTTCGTGAACTGGCCGGACAGGAGTTCTGGGAGAAATTGACAGGCGATCCCGTTTTTTATTTGAAAATCATCGCCGCAATGCAATCCAAGCCCGCGGAACACAAGCTCTTGTTTCGTGCGGAGTGGGACAAGGCAGTCAACCGGTTCGTCCGCGAATTCACAACCACCTATTGCACCGTAGAGGGGGCTATCGACTGGAACAAACTGCTCACGTTCAACAGCGGGAAGGAGGCACTTGATACCAAGGTTCCCCCGGCGCAGCATTGCATGCATCGAGGCAAAGCTAGGAGAAGCACACGTCATGTACCCTGACCCGGAGCGTTTGAAAATGGCGGCGGAGGAGCTCTTGAAGGGGCTTGAAGGCCGGACACTGACCCCGCGCGAACGCATGGCCATCCCCGCGCAGGAGATGCCCGCGCAGGATCCCGCCGTCCGCCGCGGCAACATGAACGAGGTCGCCCTCGGCTACACCGCCGCCCAGGCGCGCATCGAGGCGCTGCGCTGCCTCCAGTGCAAGCGCGCGCCCTGCGTCAACGGCTGCCCCGTGCGCATCCGCATTCCGGACTTTGTCCGCGCCATCGCCGAAAACCGCATGCCGGACGCCATCCGCATCATCCGCGAGAACAGCCTGCTCCCGGCCGTCTGCGGCCGCGTCTGCCCCCAGGAGTCGCAGTGCCAGGCCCCCTGCACGCTCGGCAAGGCCCTCAAGGACACCGGCCGGGCGGTGGCCATCGGCCGCCTCGAGCGCTACGTGGCCGACCTCGACCGCGAGACCGCGGCCCCCGCGCTGCCGGCGCTGCCCGCGCCGACCGGCTGCCGTGTCGCCGTGGTGGGCAGCGGCCCCGCCTCGATCACCGTGGCCGCCGATGTACGCCGCGCGGGACACGAGGTGACGCTCTTCGAGGCCTTCCACAAGCCGGGCGGCGTGCTGGTCTACGGCATTCCCGAGTTCCGCCTGCCGAAGGCCATCGTGCAGACCGAGATCGACGCGCTCGCGGCCATGGGCGTGCGGATCGAGACCAACTTCGTGATCGGCCGCACGCGCCGCCTGCAGAATCTGCTGGATCAGGACGGCTTCGACGCCGTCTTCGTCGGCACCGGCGCGGGACTCCCCAAGTTCATGGATATCGAGGGCGAGAACCTGGTCGGAGTCTTCTCGGCCAACGAGTACCTGACGCGCGCCAACCTGATGCGCGCCTACGACAAGGAGCATGCCCACACGCCGATGTACGTGTCGAAACGCGTGGCGGTGCTGGGCGGCGGCAACGTCGCCATGGATGCCGCCCGCATGGCGCTGCGCCTCGGCGCCGAATCGGTGCGCCTGATCTACCGCCGCACGGAGAAGGAGATGCCCGCACGCGTCGAGGAGGTCGCCCATGCCCGCGAGGAGGGCGTGGTCTTCGAAATGCTTCAGAACGCCCGGCGCATCCTGGGCGACGAGACGGGACACGTGCGCGCGATGGAGTGTCTGCGCTACGAGTTGGGCGAGCCCGACGCCTCGGGCCGGCGCAGCCCGGTCGAGATCGCGGGCAGCGAGTTCACCATAGAGGTCGACACGGTCATCGTCGCCATCGGCAACGAGTCGAACCCGCTGATCCGGCAGACGACCACGGGGCTCGCGACCGACCGCCGCGGCCACATCGTCGTCGACGAGCACGGCCGCACCTCGCTCGACCGCGTCTTCGCGGGCGGCGACATCGTGCTCGGTGCGGCGACCGTGATCCTGGCCATGGGCGAGGGCCGGCGCGCTGCCGCCGCCGTCAACGCCATGCTCGCGGAGCGTGGCCGCCGCTAGGCAGGCAGGCGCGGCATGGCGGACAAGCTGGTCCTGACGCAGAAGCAGATCGTCGGCTGGTGCGGCCAGGCCGTCTACGACGACGGCGAGGCGCGCGCCAAGCGCGGCGAGGTTCTGCGGGCCGATTGCGAAGGGAACCGCGTGACCGGACTAGTGGTCCGCCCGAACGGCACGATGGCGTGCCGCTTCACGGTCCTGCCCAACGGACTGGTGGACAGCGCCTGCGGCTGCTACGCCAACCGCGAGCAGGGGCTCGTCTGCGCGCACGTCGCGGCGGTGGCCATCAGCCTGATGCGCCGCGCCACCGATCCGCTGCGCGAGCAGCGCTACCTCGAGGAGCAGCGGCACGCGCGCCGCAAGGAAGCCTTCATCGACGAGGGCGTGGTGCGCAGCCCCGGCGGCACCCCGGCCCGCGTGCTGCTCCAGCTCCCCGCCGACTGGGCCGACCAGTTCGACCGCGGCGAGGTCACGGTCCAGTGCGCCCTGCAGCTCGACAACCAGCCGGATCCCGTGGCGCCCGACACCCTCGGCAAGCGCCGTCCCGTGCGGCTCTCCCGCGAAGACGATACCCTGCTGCTGGTACTCGAGGACATCGCCGAGACGCGTCTGGGTGGACGCCTGGCGATGAACGCCGCCGACTTCCTCAACGTCATCGCCGTCTGCCAGAACCGCACGCTCTTCGTCGGCGACGGCACTACGATTGCCG
>CAYPJN010000003.1:0-25169 GCA_964411055.1 uncultured Lentisphaerales bacterium
GCGCCTCGTCGCCCAGTGTGCGCCACAGTAGGAACTGCGCGCGCAGGTCCGTCAGAAAGACCCGGCAGGCGCGCCGCCAGGCCGCATCGGGGCCCGAGAGGCGCTCGATGTGCAGCGTGATCTCGCAGACCTCCTCGATGTCGGCCGACGGGCGCGCGGTCAGGTCGAAGGTCTGACTGATGCCCTGGTCGAACGGCTGCAGCCAGATGCGCGCCGAGAGCGCTGCTAGGCGGTGCTGCGCATCCAGCCTGATGCCCGCCTGGTCGGCCGCGAAGGCGCCGACCGTCCGGTCGGCATGGTTGCGGAAGTGCTCCTGGATAAAGCAGGCGATGCCGGTCACGTCGTAGCGCGAGATGGTGAAGGGGAAGTCGAACACCAGCCGGTTGCCCTGCGGCGCGGGCGCCCGCCACTGCCGCAGCGTCTCTGCCGTGGCCTTGCGGGCGGCCTTGACGGCCGGGTAGATGGTCGACACCAGCACCGTCGCGATAACCAGCAGGATGGTCTGCACCACGGTGGACGAGGAGTAGTTCATCTCCGGCACCTGGAAGGGGACGAAACGCGCCACTCCCTCCAGCATCTGCATGACCACCTGGCCCAGGAAGTAGCCGCCCAGTCCGCCCAGCACGGCGTAGACGGCGGCCTCGACGAAGAAGAGCATGGCGATGCTGCGCGGCGCGAGACCCAGGGCGGAGAAGGTGTAGATTTCCTTCTCGCGGTCCACCACCGAACCCAGCATCGTGGAGAAGACGATCAGGCCGCCCAGCAGCAGCGGAATGACGACGTCGGCGGATCCGAGCGCACCGCGCCGGTCGCCGTAGCGGTACTGCGTGCGTTCGCCGCCCTGGTTGACGAACACGCCGTCGTGATGCAGGATGGCCAGGTCGCGCGCCAGCGGCTCGAGATCGGCCCCGTTGCCGTCAGGATACATGACGAGGGCCTTGAGCGCGAGGTGCAGCGGCCCGGCGAGCGCCGTGGGGGCGATCACCAGCGCGTCGGGACTGACAGGCACCAGCGCCTCCGGCTCGAGCCGCTCCAGGGCCTCTTCCATGTCCGCGAGGGCATCCGGCCCGCCGACGGCGCTGCCCTTGGCCTTGGCTTCGCCGAAGGCCATGCGCGTGCCCACGAAACTCACGGGGGCGAGGGGCGAGCCGTCGATCTGCTGCTGCTTCAGGAGGGCGGCGGCGTCGAACACTCCCAGGAACCGCAGCGGCAGCCCGGAAAGCACGATCGGCGCGCCCGGTGCCACGCCGAGCTGACCGGCCAGCGCCTGGGAGAGGAAGACCCCCTCCCCTCTCGCGAAGTCCTCCCGGTGCTCCGGCGGCAGCACCGCCGCGATGCCCGGGACGCGCTCCAGTTCCTGCCGGTCAAGGGTCATGATGGAGCCGGCCACGGCATGCTTGTCGCCCGACGCCGTCCGGACCGGCACATAGAGATCCTCGTCGGCGTTGACGTCCGTCGTGATCGGGCGCGTCAGCCAGTAGCGCCCGTGCAGCGCGTAGGTTCCGCCGTGGTACGTCTCCAGGAAGTCGCACCACGGCTCGGGGCCGCCGGGGAAGTCCCGCCAGCCCGCGCCGCGTAGCATCAGGGACGACACGGAATCGGCCGCCGGCCCCTTGCGGAATGTCTGGACGCCGAACTCGGCCTGGGAGGCCACGAAGGTGAGGATCGTGAAGGTGAGCAGCAGCACGGTGACCACGGTCAGCCCGGTGCGCGCCGGCCGCCGCCGCATGGCGGAGATCGCCAGCGAGAAGGCCGCGCCGAAGTTGCCGAGCACGCGGTTCTCGATGGCGTGCGTCTCCGACGCCAGCCCCCTGAGCTTCTTGATCTCGTACCGGAAGCGGTCGCTGACCACCCAGATGACGGCGCCGCTCATCACCATGATGATGAAGGCCAGGATGATGACGGCGGGCGTCGCCGAAAAGGCGAAGGCGGGATGCGACACGTACAGCGCGGCGAAGACCAGCGCGAAGATCCCGGCCACGCCCCCGATGCGCCGGTAGACGTTGTACGTGGGGAGCAGCAGACTCTGGGCCGCGACGGCGAAGAGCATGGCCAGCAGCAGCAGCACGGTCACCGACTTGATCATGTCGTCGGTCGTGGCCATGACCGGCCGGTAGACGTTGCGCTCGAAGGCCGCGATCACCGCGGCATGCAAATCCGCCAGGGAATGGAGATGGCCGGCCTGCGCCGCCGCGAGGGCCTCACGCAGCCGGCGCGCGCGGCTGTGCAGGTACTCCATGTAGTTCAGAACGATGCTCTTGCGGCGCAAACGATTCAGCCGCGACTCATTCACCTCCAGCATGTCGGCGGCCATGGCTTGGTGGAGATCCAGTTGCAGGGGAGCCGTGTCCTCCTCGTGGACTCCAGGCCCGTAACCGGTTCCCAGGGGGTTGTCCGGCGTGGCGTTGACATAGAGCAGGACGCTGTCCGGATTCCGGGGATCCTTGTAGACGATCTTGATGCCCGCCGGCCGCTCGACCCAGCAGACGCCAATGCCGCTGTCGTAGCGCATGCAGAGCTTCTGGGACTCGCCGATATCCGTATTGCCGAGCCCCCCAAGCAATCGGAAACTGTGCGTCTTGAATCCGCCCGCGAAGGGATTTATCCGGCCCAGGAAGAGGCCGGGCGTACCCTGGAAGAGCGTCAGTATCGTGTAGTAGCCCGTCTCGGCCTTGGCGCGCCAACGCCCCGCGCGGTGCCAGCCCGTGTCCACGGAGGCGGTGCCCCCTCCCGGCACGCAGGCGTTGATGCGCTCGATGCGACCGTCCGCGCCGAAGCTCGCCGCCTCGAGCTGCAGATAGCGCCAGCTCGCACCCGGGGCGGGCGTCGGCGCTTCGATGGTGTTGAACAGCGGCGCCAACGGGAAGTGCCCGTTTCCGTTGGCCATCACGACATAGCCCGCCCGCATGCTTACGTCCATCACGCGCACCAGGGCGTTCGGCGCCGGCGTGCTGGCCTCCGTGTCGCCGAAGCCGAAGATCTTGACCGCGTGCCCCTCGGGCCTCTTGCCGTTCCACGCGGGCTCCTCGATCAGGAACTTGCGCTGGGCGAGGATGCGGTTGGGCACGGACGCCCACGCCTCGTCGAGAAGCGGCATCAGAAAGGCCAGGAAGCCCTGCGCCTGGCTCCGGATGGCGTCGGGATCGCCCGTGGCGGCATCGTCCGGCCAGCCCTGGGCGGCCGTGCGGTCCATCTCCGTGACCAGCGCCACGGCGGGGATGTTGAATATCTCCGCCAGCGCGCACTCCTCGACGGTCTGCCAGGCCACGTGGCTCAGCGGCGTGGCGTTGGCCGCCTCCCATGAGGTGCGCGTGTCCCAGGCGAAACCCGCCGCCGCCGCGCCTTCCTCGCCCACGCGGTCCAGCCATGCGGCATACAGGCGCATGTGCTGAGTAATGCCGTGCGGCAGGAGCAGCCAGCGGGACGAACCGGCCGTGAAGCGGAAGGCGGCGTGGCAGACGGGGGTGGCGCCGGCCAGCGGCGCCGTGAGGCGCTTCTGCTCGCCGAGGCGCATGGCGTCATCGTCGAGCTCGATGAGGCGGCCGCCGATCTGCGCGCGCACGAGGTCGATGGTCTTCCGCAGGTAGTCGCAGGCGAGCGCGTCCTGCGACGCATCGGGAGGTTTCCGATCCCGGATGCCCTCTCGCACCTTCTGCCAGGCGCGCTGCTCCCGGCCGAGTTCCTCGATGCGCGCCTGCAACTCATACTTGCGCCTGGCGCGGCCCGCGGGCGCCGCGGCGGACGCTGCGCCCGCCAGCTTGCGCTGCGCGACGCGGGCGTCCTGCAGTTCCGTCATGACGCCGTTGTAGCGCGTGCGGGCCTCGTCGCCCAGGCGCTGCAGCGCGTCGGCCGTGCGGCCCGCCAGGCTGCCGATCAGATCGTCGCGCCCGTAGAGCGCATGAATGCCGACCAGGGCGTCGCGCTCGTCCCGGATCGAAGTTTCCCAGTCCTCGAAAGAGTAGTCCGCGCGGTGGCCGATCGCGCGCCGCAGGGCGCCATAGAACTCGCGTCCGCCCTGCAGGAAGTTGGCGTGGTTGTCAAAGAACGCGACCAGCACGGAGCGCGCGGGCGGCTGCGCGGCGAGCAGCCGCGCGGTTTCGATCAGGGCCGCGCAGTTGGCCGCCCGCTCGCGATCGGGGCAAAGGCGTGGCGCGATGCCGCCGCTGTCGAACGGCGCCGAAAGGATCACGTACTCACCGGCGTTGGGCCCGAAGGCCGGGGCGCGGCCGGGAATCCAGAGAAACACGTTCGTCCCCGCGCGGGGCTCCCACGTCACCCGCGAATGCAGCTCCGCCTGCTCCTCGCCCAGCAGGTCGGACGCCAGCGCCTGCTCCTCGGTCACCAGGAAGCGCGGCAGGTCCGCGCTGAAGGGGAGGCGGCCGGCTGACCAGGGTGGCGCGCCGAAATTGTCCCGCGGCTGCCCGATGAAGACGATGGCGCGCGCGCCGAGGCGGAAGGCATCGCCAAAAAAGTCCAGACGGCCGAGATCGTCGACGGCGATGCAGCCGTCCATGCGCTTGCCTTCCGCGCCCCGCGCGATCAGATCCGGGAAGGCGTCCTCCAGCAGCAGACGGTTGAGGCGCCGCGTCTGCTCGGTTGTCAGGCCGCCCGTGCGCTGCTCCACGAGCTTGCGGGTCACGGGCCGCAGGGAGACGCCGGCAAAGGCATCGGCGTCGAAGAAACCCTCGTCGCCCAGCACGAGGCGGTCCAGGGCGGAGGCCAGACGTCGCCGGAACACCGCGTCCCCGCCGTCCGCCGCGTCGCCGTGGTCCTCGGGCTGGCGCAGTTCAGGCGGAAGCCGTTCCCACAGGCGGCGCGCCGGCGACGGCGCCGTCGCGCCTTCCGCCGCCGCCAGCCGCGACCACAGTGCCCTTGAGTCCTTGATGTCCGAAACTGACAGGCGCGCGGTGCCAATGTAGACCAGCGGCGCCCGCAGGCCTTCCGGCGGCGTGACGCAAGGCTGGAGGCCGTTGGCGGCCAGCGGCTGCAGCGCCAGGCTGCCTGATCCGGCGCGCAGCTCGCAGCGCGCGACGACCTCCTGCGGGAAGCGAATGGACTGGGTGAACACCTCGCCCGGCATCTGCCGCAACTGCGACTCGATATAGGCGGCCGCGCGGTAGCCTTCGGGGGTTCCCGCCAGGCGGTGGTCCCCGCGGGTGAGCGCCGCAACGTGCGCCTGAAAGCGTTCGGCGTCCAGCACAGGCGCGCCGGCCGCGGCGCCGTGCGCCGCCGCCGCGCCCAGCAGCACGCCCAGCAGCAGGTGTCCGGCGCGCGGCGCCCTACCCCGCCGACTCCCGCCGCGGCACGCTCCGCCGTCCACCGCGTTTGCGCGCCTCACGCTCATTCCTCCTCCACCGAGCCGAGCCGCACCCGGATCTCGTGCCGCGCCTGGACCTTCTCGATCCGGCCGTCGCGTATCCAGAAAATGCGGTCCGACTTGTCGATCATGCGGTAGTCGTGCGTGGAGCACACGACCGTGACGCCCGACTGCTTGTTCAGATCCACCAGCAGGTCGATGATGGCCTGGCCGGTCTTGAGATCCAGGTTCGCTGTCAGCTCGTCGCAGAGCAGGATGCGCGGATCGTTCGCCAGCGAGCGAGCGATCGCCACGCGCTGCTGCTGTCCCCCCGAAAGCTCCTTGGGCAGGTGGAACCAGCGGTCACCCAGGCCGACACGCTCGAGCAGTTGCATGCCGCGCCGCCGCGCGTCGTCGGGCACGACGCCCGCGAACAGCATGGACATCATGACGTTCTCCAGGGCCGTCGCCGCGGGCACCAGGTTGTACGTCTGGAAAACGTATCCGATTTTCCGGCAGCGGATGAAGGCCAGCTCGTCCTTATTGAGCTGGGCGACATCGACCTCGTCGATCAGCACGCGCCCGCTGGTCGGCGCGACCAGGGCGCCGACGATGTTGAAGAAGGTGGTCTTGCCGCTCCCCGAGGGTCCCATGATCGACACGAACTCGCCGCGCCGGATCTCGACGGTCACGCCGCGCAGGGCATGCACCGCGACGCTCCCCGGGCGATAGACCTTGGTCACGTCGCGGGTGCGGAGGATGACGGGGCTGATATGGCGCCGCACGGCCGTGCGGGACGCCGCCGGTGCGGAGTCGGTTGCGGCGGGCTGGTCGCGTATGGATTCTCCGTCCATCACTGGATCCTCATAGCTTCCATGGGAGCCATGCGCGACGCGACGCGCGCGGGCAGGATGGCGGCCAGCATGGCCAGGAACAAGCCGCAGGCCAGGCAGCCGGCCGCGATGGCGGCGAGCTCGTGGCCCGGCAGGCGGGCGAGCACCAGCCCGCCATGCTGCGCGAGCAGGCGCGCGAAGGCCATGGCCAGGCCCACCGCCACGCCGGCGATGCCGCCGACGACGCCGACGATGACCGACTCGGTGATGAAGAGGAAGGCGATCGTGCCGTTGCGCGCGCCGAGGCACTTCATGGTGGCGATCTCCCGGAAGCGTTCCAGCACGCTCATCAGCATGGCGTTGGCGATGCCCGCCACGCAGACGAGGAAGGAGACCACGATCAGGCACACCGTGCGCCCGGCCGTCCGTCCGCCCTCGCCGTAGCGCGCGGACAGACGTTCCTCCTGGCGCAGGACAGCCTGGTTGCGCGCGTACACCACGGCGACGGCCGCCAGACGCGCCGTGTCGAGTTTTATCGCCGGTTCGGCCTTCAGCAGGCGTTCCGCGATCCACGCGACGCGCGCGCGGTGTCGCGCCAGGCTCTCGAGCGCGGCGGCGGGATTGAACTGCTCGCGGTACTCACGCTGCCAGCCCACGCGCACGGGCGTCTGCTTGAGCAGCCCGAAGGCCCAGTTGACATCGCGGTGCTGCGCGAGGCCCTCCGTGATGTTCGCGATGTCGGATTTCTCGATATCGAGGCCCCGGGCGGCCAGTTCCCCGAAGAAGGCGGGGACGGCCTGGTTCTGCCGGGCCTCGGCGAGCCGGCCCTCGATCCCCGCGGCGCCCGCGAACTCCGCGATCCGCCGCACGACGTCCGCGTGGTTGCGGTTCACGAGCGCCAGTTTTTCGCGGAACGCCGTCCAGCGGCCGAGGAACGGGTCGAGCGCCGCCGCGCCGCCCGGCGGAGCGACGGACGGCATGCCGGCCAGGCGCGCGCGGAAGACCGCGAGGTTCGGCGCCTCGGACAGCCAGTCGAGCAGTTCCAAGCCCTTGCGGTTCTCGACCAGCAGCACGCGGCGCCCCAGCGGCAGCCGGTCGAAAAAGTCAAGATAGGCAGCGGTGTCGCGGCACATGGTGACAAATGCGGCGGCGTCCGCGGCATCCATACTGCCCCACCGCACCAGGTTGGCCATGTCCGCCGATCCCGGGCGCGTGCGTGCCGCGCGGCGCACGAGCTGCTCGGCGGACTCGACCTGGCTGGCCTTGCGCAGGAAGCGGGTGTAGGCCGCCACCTGCCCGGCGCGCTCGCGGGCGGCGGCATGGGCGCCCCGCCCCAACGCGTTCTCGCCGGTCACGAACGCCAGGAAGGCGACGGCCAGCAGGACGATGACCATGGCCACGGACGAGCGCAGCAGGCGGTGCGCCAGGCTGTCCAGGCAGACTTCCAGCAGGCGGCGGAACGAGAGCCGCGCCTGGGGCCGCACCTCGAGCCGTTCCGGCGCCGCGACGATGTCCGTGCCGCCGCTCAATAGAAACCTCCCGGAACCATGGGCGGGGTGATGCCCGTCGCCAGGAAATAGATGCTGTTGACGATCAGCCAGACGCCGTGGATCGCCACCTGGCCGAAGACCACGCCGAAGAAGAGCGGCTTGACGCGCGCGAAGGTCGTGCCGCCCCAGATGCGCAGGATGGCCACCTTGACCAGCCATCCCAGCATGATCGAGAGGAAGAGCCGCGACATCGTCCAGGAGTTGATGAAGAGCAGCGGCAGCGGGTGGAACGGCCAGCTTGCGAAGCGCAGCCGCAGCAGCGCGCACGCGGCAACCAGCACGGCGCCGATGCCCAGGAAGCGCCACAGGCCGGGGTCGAGCTTCACGAGTTTCAGCTTGGCAAGCCCGTGCGTGGCCTGCACCTCCTGCATGCGGCCCTCGGCCTCGATCCGCGAGACCTCGGAGGCCGCGGCATGCAGGCGGCCGACGATCACCGAGTCATACCGGTCGGGTTGCGCCCCGAAGGTGTAGTTGTCCCGCAGGGTGAACACGATGCCGCTGACGATGGCCAGGCAGATGCCGGCCGCCAGGATCGCAGTGAAAACCGGCCCGCGCGGCCAGGCGCCGGGCTGCTCGCGCATCTTGCCGTAGGTGGTCTCCTGGGCGGCGAGGGTGTTGGTCGTGTTGGAGTCGAGCACCACGCCCACGGTGGCGATGACCGCCAGGGACTGCGGCCCTATGGCCGCGGCCCCCAGCAGCTTCAGGGGCAGGCCGCTGGCCATGCCGATGAAGTTGTAGAGCCAGGGGATGCCGGTCTCGGCCGTCAGGCGCGCGACCAGCAGCACGACCACCGAGATCGAAACCACCAGCACGACGGCAATGAAGCCGTCCAGCCCCAGCACCGTCAGCAGCCACCACAGGAGGACGCCTGAGAACAGGAAAACGCGGCAACTCCGCGCGGCCCGCGCCAGGCCCGGATCGGACGCGCGCCGCAGTCCGAAGGCACAGCGGAGCACGTTGAGGTATTCGCGGCGGCCGATGAGCAGGATCGTCAGCGCCATGGCGGCGTACATGCCGTACTGCATGCTGGCGGTCTCGGTCTCGGTGATGACTTCGCCGGTCAGCTTGAAGTAGACGCCCGTGCCGAGCAGCATCAGGATCCATCCCAGCCAGCATGTGAGCGAGATCTCGGTCGGCAGCAGCGCCGCGATCGCGATCATGTACAGGTAGACAAATCCGCGGAAGAGGCCGTAGGCGTGGTAGCCGCAGTACTTGGCCAGGAAGGGAAACTTGCCGATCAGCGACTGGTGGTTGAAGGCCATCGGAATTTCGATCATCAGCGGGAAGTAGGCCCGCAGGCCGTTGATCACGTCGATGAAGACCGGCAGGGCGAAGCCGATCCAGAAGAGTCCCTGGTAGAACACGGCGGGAAACGCCCGCCCGGGCTCGCGCCCGATGAGCGAGTCGCCCACCGCGGCCAGCGGATAGGTCAGCAACTCGTGCTGCGACCACTGCCGCTGGAGCATCCGCACGAGCGATGCGGAAAAGGCGGCGAGCACGAGCATGAACGGCACCCAGAAGGCCAACGGCCTGGCCCAGGCGTGCCAGGGGATGGCGGGCACGGTAGCCTCCGCCCGGGCCGCGACGGCGGGCGCTGCGTCGGCTGTCGCCGCGGGTGTGGTGGCGGCTGCCGCGGGGCCGGCGGCGGGCCGCGGCAGCAGGCGTACGCGCGCGTCGCCGCCGGGCGCGAGGCCGTAGAAGTAGTCCTTGGCGTCGGCGGCCGGGAGGTGGAAGGCGGGCTTGAGGTAGTCTTTCAGTCCGGTGCGCCGCAGCGCCGGCGTGTCGGTGGCGGGGCTCTGGAGGCTGCCGATGGCCGCCATGGCGGGCATTGTCAGGCAGCGGTAGCAGACGGCGCTGCCCATGAACCAGAGCGTGAAGACGAGCAGGAGCTCGCCGCGCGCCATGGCCAGCGGGCGCAGGAAGCGGTGCAGCAGCGGGTTGACGATCGCGACCAGCACGAGCATGAGGAAGAACACGGCCGGCGCCAGGGCGTTCATCAGCACCACCTGCAGGGCGCCGTTCCCCATGGCGACGGTCGGGAACCAGTGGACGTACAGGGCGATCAGCGGAATACCGCCGAAACCGCACAGCAGGGCCGCCGCACGCGCCCAGCCGCGTCCGGCGCCTTTCTTGCCCGCTGCCTTGCCTCGGTTCCTCTTAAGCATGGATCGCCGGCCCCTGGGTGCTACCGGCGCGTGGCGGACACGCGTTTGCGACGCGCGAAGAAGCGCGGCAGCCACTGGCGGTTGGCCAGGAGCAGCTCGTCCATCATCCGCTCCATGCGGCGGAAATCGCCGATCGCGCCGCAAAGCGGGTCGTTGAGCATGGCCTGCAGCACGAGCGAGCGGTCGCCGGTCAGCGCGGCCTCGACGGTCATCTCCTGGTTCGTCGCGTGGCGCGCGATCTGGGTGAGGATGCCGGGCGGCACCTCGCCGACGGGCAGACCGTACACATGGTCGCGGACAATGAGCCCCATGGTCTCGACGATCACGTCCTTCGGGATGCCGGGCACCTGTCCGGCGTTGGGGATGTTGACCACGTCCTTCCATTCGCGGAGGCCGCCGAGCGCCGCCACGACGCGCGAGGTAGCCTCCTTGGAGACCACGGGCTTGACCGGCGCCTTGCCGCTGGTGATGTCCGCCACCTTCTGCTTCCAGGCCGGCATCCAGTAGTCGCGCCGCTTCCCGATGCGGGTGAGCTCCACACCCATGGCGGCGCCCTTGCGCATGCGGGTGGTGCAGAAGTAGGGGAAGAATTCGACGAGATGCCGGTCGCCAGCCGCCGGCAGGGCGCCGAAGGCCTCGAAGAGCGCGAACTTGACGTCGTTGCTCCCCATGAGCGTCCGGTCGAGCACCGTGCCCGTCACCTTGCCCGGCGCGGGTACCCGGTTTTTGGCCAGGGCGCGGCGCACGGCGGGGAACGCGTCGCGTCCCTGGTGGGTGAGGCGGATGATCCAGGGCAGGTGGTTGACGCCCACGCTGACACAATCGAAGTCCGTGCGCCAGTCCTTGGCGCCCAAAATATTCTGGAGCTGCGCCAGCGTGCCGTAGAGCTCGTGGCACAAGCCGATGCAGCGGATGCCCGTCTCGCGCCACACACCGCGGGTGATCGCGGACATGGGGTTGGAGATGTTCAGCAGCCAGGCGCGGGGGCATTGCCGCTCCATCTCGCGCGCGATGCCGACCACCACCGGGACGTTGCGCAGCGCGCGGGAGATGCCGCCGGGGCCCACGGTATCTCCGACGGGCTGCCAGATGCCGTAGGTGTACGGGATCTCCAGGTCGTGCTCCATGGCGTCCAGGCCGCCGGTCGTGATCGTCAGGATCACGCAGTCCGCGCGGCGCAGGGCGCCGGCGAGGTTCGTCGTCGCGCCGATCTTGAAGCGTCCGTTCTGTCCCAGTTGCTCCAGGATCGCCTGGCAGCACGCGTGCAGGTCCGCGAGGTTGCGGCTGTTGATGTCATGCAGAACGATCTCGCTGCCCTCCATGCCCTCAGTGCAGACGATGTCGCGGAACAGGGTGGGCGTCCAGCAGTACGAGCCGCCGCCGATGATCGTGATTTTCACTCGTTCTCCCTTGTGTCGTCCGTCGCCGGGCTGCCGCGCAGCCCGTCTTGCCTCACGCCGGCAATTCCTGTGCCAGGTACCGACAGGCGGCCTGGATGAAGAAGATCGTCCCAAGGTCGCGCAGATGGTATGGGCTATCGTCCGTCCCGTTCGGACGCAGCACCTTCTCCAGGATGGCGCCCTTCAGGTTGGGGTCGGCCGGCTTCGTGAACTGCATGCGCAGGCAGTAGCGCAGGCCGGTCTCGATCAGCGGCGGCATCTCCGCGCCGCCTTCCAGGGCCTGGTGGTCGATAAACATACAGACGGCGCATCCCACGCCCGATGTGGCGTGGCCGAAACAGTCGGTATTGAAGTCCAGGTAGGTGTCGCGAATGATTCCGCCGTCACGCCGCATGGCGGCGGCATACCACCGCACGCTGCGCCCGAAGGCGTCGCGGTAGCGGCTGTCGCCGGTGTGGCGGTACAGGTCGAGCATCGGGTATCCCCACCAGTACGCATGCCGGGGATGGATGGCGCCGCGCGCTCGGTCGCAGGGAGGATAGTCGATCCAGTTGCCGGACGGGCGCTCGTCGCGCAGCAGTCGTTGCGCCGTCTCCGCGGCGATCTGCAGCAGCCGCCGGTCATGATTTAGAAGATAGCCCTTAAGGAAGACGGCGTCGTCGAACAGCGGACGCCCTTCGACACCGTGGCGCTGCGGCACGAAGGCCCGCGCCGCCGGATCGTAGCAGTCGCGGAAGAGACCGGCGCCCGGCATGTAGGCATGTTTGCCCAACCAGTCCAGCGCCTCCAGCGCGGCATCGCGGTAGCGCGTCTCCCCCGTGGCCGCCGAAAAATGCAGCAGGCCGTCGAGGCACTCCAGGGCGCAGGAGGAAGAGGCCTTCTCGACGTCGTCCTCGTACGACAGGATCATGCCGCGGTCCGGCCCCTCGCGCACGACGGCGTTCAGGATGAAATCGGCTCCGGCCCGCGCCCCCGCGAGCACGGAGGGCCCCAGCACGGGAGCGGCCATGGTCAGCGCCTTGACGGCCTGGCCCGTGTGCCAGACCGGCCCGAAGAAGCCCCACTCGCGGGTCGCGGCGCGGTATTCTCCCCGGATTGCGCCGGCCCACGAGGCGTGGTGGTGCCGCCGCGTCTCGTTAGGCAGCCGATCCTCGCTCCTGACCTGCGCCACCGCCGTGAGCCACTCGCACGCCAGCGCCAGCCGCTCCTTCAGCACTCCGCGATCCATGCCGTCCGTTCCCTCAAGGCTGCCTCAGGGCCGTCCGGATGCCACCGGACACGGCATCTGCCAGCACCTTGTAACCCTTGGGCTTGAAGTGTACGTTGTTGCGCTCGCGCCGCAGATCCTCCAACGCGGGGCCGGTTCCCAGGGCGCCGCAGAGGTCATTGACCGCAATGCCGTTGGCCTCCATAACACGCTTGGCAATTGCATTGTACTTGACTTCGTCGCCCTGGACGCGGCCGTTAGCTCCGGCCGGAACCGGCGTGATGGTGCCCCAGACCAGCGCGGCGCCAGAGCGCTTCAGCCGCGCCGCGATCTCCGTCAGGTTCTTCTCGTAGGCCTCGGGCGGAATCAACTGTGTGCCCTTGTCCGGAGAGGTGCGCTCGCCCTTCGCGTCCACATACTTCATGTCGTGGAGGCCGAAGTTGAAGTGGATGACGCGCCATTTGCGGTCGCCCAGCCAGGCATCCAGATTCTTGAGGCCGTTGGCGGTGTCGGCGCAATGGCTGATGTACATGACATCCGCCTCGCCCTGCAGCGCCTTCTGCACCATCGGGCCATACCCGCCGCAGATCGAGTCGCCCAGCAGCAGCACTCCCGGGAGCCCGGCCGCGGGCGGCACCTTGGCGTCCGGCTTGTCGTCGGCCGCCTCCGCGGGGACAGCCGCGCCGATGACTACGCCCGCCACCATCGTCTTGAACATGATCCTGCCTGTTCCGGTCTTCATCGCGTCATTCTCCTTGGTTGAACGATGCCGTATGGCACGTAACATAGCAGATGCCGCACCTTGTGCAAGTGTTTGTAAGTATTTGAGAGCCTGCAAGGCCATCCTGCGGCCTGTTGCGCTTCGCTTGCGCATCACGAACCGCAAAGCAACGGCGTTGTAGCGCGACAGCGGGCAGATACCGGTTACCATGATATGCACTCCGTGCCGCGTGTGACCAGACTGATTCTGCAGCGCGCCGCCGAATCCGGACGGGCGGTCCATAAGGTCGTCAGGGGCTGGCGGGCTTGGCCTGCGCCGCGCCCGGTTCTTCCGACAGGAGCCACACTTTCCGGTTGATGCCGTCGGCACCGGCCTCGTTCCAGATCCTGACGAAGATGCCCTGGTCCGCCTGCTTCCAATCCACGAACGGATCGATGCGCGCCGCGAAGGTCTTCGGCTTGCTGGTGCCGGCGGCTCCCGGCTGTTCAACCGCCAGCTTGCCGTTCACATAGATCTCGCAGGCGCCGGCGATGTTTTCGAAATGCAGGCAAATTTGCCGTTCCTTCCAGTCCGCCGGCACCTTGACGCGCGTTGCATACCAGCCGACACCCTGGAACGGGCGTGTGCGCGCGACACCCTTGGGCGGTGCGAAGTCGGGATCGATGACCGTGTCCGTCCACTCCCCGAGTCCGTCGGCCGGCAGGGCCGCCCAGTTCTGCTGCTGTCCCCGGTCCTTCGGATCCATCCGGAACTTCCAGGTCGAATCGGTCGCGATCCACGGCCACGGGTAGCGCCTGAACTTCAGGGCGAAATCGGTTCCGGTGGGAATCTGGGCGCGTCCCGTCTTGTTGTCGCGGCTCTCCCGGGCCGCGAGGCTGTCCCACTGGAACAACAGCGCGTCGCGGTGCTTCTCGCGGAAGGCGAGCAGGTCGAGGGCATGCCGGTATTTCTCGGGCTCGGGCGTCACCACCGCGGTGAAGACCAGGCGGGCATGCTGGTTGGCCAGGCTGAGGCGGGTGAGCCGCTCCCGCTCGGCGTCGGACAGATTCTGTCCAAGGGCCTTGGCTAGAATGGCATCGGTCTGGTCGAAGTCCTCCTTCCGGTAGTACTCGCCCAGCGAGCCCATGATCCGCTGCATGAACAACCAGGGCCGGTCGCACGTGACGATCTTGGAATCGCGCACGCGCTTCTCCCAGACCTCCCCGCGCCAGTAGCGGTAGTAGCTTTTCACATCCTCGGCCGCCGCGCCATAGGCCGAGCAATAGTGGTCCTCCCAGTATTCGAAGCTCTTGTCGGGATCCGAAAAGGCCCGGGCCTGGACGTATTCGGCGAACCCGGTGGTCGGCCATGTATGCTGCATGCTGTCGTAGTCCGTGCCGATGACGCCATGCTTGAAGGCCGTCTGGAAGGCGTCGAAGAAATGCTTCTCGAATCCCATCGGCAGCGGCGTGCAGAAGTAGTACACCGGCCAGTTGGGCCGCAGGAAAGCCTTGGTCATGCCCATCTGGCTCCACCCGCCGAAAATCTTCTCCAGCTTCTGGAGGTCGATCGTCAGCGGCACCACGCCCACGATCACGTTCGGTTCGAGCTTCTGACGCCGCGGGGGAAACTCGGTCTGGTTGTAGGCGTAAGTCACGGCATAGGCTTCCTCATCATGCTCGAGCGCCATGCGGGCGACGCGGTTCACCAGCACGACGTAGCGGTCGGTCAGGAACGGGAACTCTCCCGTGTCCATCTCGGCGGGGACATCCAGCGCCTTGCAGTTGGTGCATACGCAGAAGCCAACCTTGTCGTTCTCGCAGACGTTGATCCCGTGCGAACGCTGCGGGTTGCGCAGCCACTCCTGGATAATCCGCTCCGCCACGCTCGGGTTGCTCGGGCACAGCTTGATGGTCTCCTTGCTCTTGAGGCTGGAATCCGTCGGCTCGCGCTTGCCGTTGCCGCGCATCGCGAAGTATTCCGGGTGATCCACGCCAAAATACTTCCACCACCGCGTGAAGGCGTGCCCGTAGTTGATGGTCATGTGGCGCCCCATACGCATGCGCCGCAACCACGTAAACGCCTCGTCGATATACTGGTTGTAGCGCTGCGCCTCGGGGGAGAGACGGGGCTTCTCCTCCTTAGGAAACATCAGTGAATCCATGTCCTTGAGCGAGACCATGGCGTCATCCGGTTCCTCCATCGCCGGATTCTCCGGGTCGAATTCGGGACTGCCCAGCGGCTTGAGCACGTTGTTCGACCTGGGCTCGGCCTCGCGCAGCCCCATCCGCACCCCCCGCAAACCCAGTTTCGGCGCCCAGGAACTCGCGCCGGACTCCAGCTTCAGGGGCGACTGCGGTCGGAAGACCAGGCCGTGCTCGCCCGGCTCGATCCACCGCACACCCAGGGCATCCTCGAGGAATCCGAAGACAGCAGGCTGGAATGCGGCTTTGGCGACTTCGGTGTCGCCGTACATGTAGACGGCCTGCGGGGTGACGACCCAGCGCGCCTCCTCGGGCGCCATGGGCTTCTCGTCGCCCGGCAGCGGAACCCCGACATAGAACGGGAAGCGGTCGGTGACCGGGCCGCGGTCCTGCGCGATCTCGATCCTGGTTCCGGTGATCAGATCGAGATGCTGCCGCAGTTCCTCCGCCGCGGCCCGCGCCATGTCCACGACCACGAGCCGGTTCGTCCGGCCGGGAATGACGATCACGCTCTTTTCCGGCTTGATCACGACAGTCTCGGCGCGGCCGGCCGGCAGGCCGGCCAGCAGCGCCGCCAGAGGACACAGCACCCGGAGAAGGATCGAATGTTTTATGTTTGTCATGTACGGTTTCTCCTAGCGCGCCCCGTCCCGTTCCAGCCGCACGGCGCACAGGCGCCGCGGCGGAAGACGAAAGGCGACTCGTGTTCTGGTTCCTTCTACGACGACCGGAGTGGCCGGCTCCGGCGGCATGCCGGCCGGCGACACCGTCAGACGATAGTCGCCGGGACCGAGCCCGTAGAGTTCCGCGGCCATTGGCCGCGGAGCCGCCCCGAAGTGGTAAAGCTCGGCCTCGAAACTGTCCGGCGCGCCCCTCGTCACCAGTGCCGCCAGGTCGCGCGGCGGAGTGAGCCAGCGCACGCGGTTCAACGGAAAATAGCCCATGTCGCCCGGATCGCCGGTCGCCGTGCTGTACAGCAGGACGGTGTCCGGCGCCTTGATTCCAGCGGCGTTGTTCATGCCCTTCATCCGGAAGAGCTCCGGAAACTTCAGCACGCGGTCGGTGTATCGCACTTCCCGCGTGTAGCCCTCGAAGTTCACCCGCAGGGCCTCGGCCGTGTTGCGCAGCGCCGCCACCAGTGTCGCGCGGTCCGCGCCGCCGAACTCCATCAGGGCCGACGGCATATCGTGCGCCAGCACCGCGTCGAACCGGGTGTCGCCGGTCAGGCGCCGGTACTTGGCCAGCGTGCCCGCCAGGAAGCCCATGCGCATGGCGCACCACGCCTCGCTGCCGGGCACCGCGTCCACCGCATTGCCGGAGGCGTCCAGATGCTTCATCCGCAGCGCGGCCATGGCGCGGATCGGCTCCAGGTAGCGTGCGTCCTTCGTCATGTAATGGGTCAGCAGCAGCGTATCGCACATCATCGACATGGCGCTGGGCCAGGCATACAGCGACGTCTCGGCTGGGTGGTTTTGCGGATCCCACCAGTCCGGGCCCGGCCCGCCGACACGCCCTTCAGGCCAATGGATGGCCGCCGGGATCACGCCGGCGGGCTTGCCGTTCTCGGCGCGGATCGTCGCATCCACCCATGTGTTCATCCAGTCGGCGAAGAACGCCCCGAGATCCGCGTCGCCGGTGCGCAGCCAGAGCAGCAGCGCGGGCTGCACCGCGCGCGGATGGTACACCGTGTCGCAGGCCTGCCGCGGGTCGCCGGAGACCTTGTTCACCGTGAAGTACGTGCTCTTGAACTGCAGTTGTCCGCGCGCGTTGCGCCCGGTCCATAGGGTCATGGCCAGCTCGGCCAGCCGCCGGGCGCGCCCGGTCCATTGCGCGTCATCCGGCGCCAGGTGCATCATCGGGGTGATGACGTCGGCGGAGTCCTCGGCCGTGTGCTCCACGTCGTTCATGGTCGCGGTGTAACCGCCGCGCATGTGCGACAAGTTCATCAGCGCCGTCGAGAAGCGCTCCTGGGCCGCCACGATCTTCGGATCGTCGAAGGCCAGCAGCACCGGCACCCACCAGCGCCACATCTCGCAGTCGTCGCCCCACCCGCCGCCGTAGCGGCCGTCGTTCTGCATGCGGTGGTCGATCCACCACCTGACGATGTCCGCCAGCCGTTCCAGGCTCTCGCGCTGCAAGCACGCCCACTCCGGCGCGCCCTCGGTTCCGGCCAGCTCCTTCTTCCAGGGGATCGGCTCGCCCAGGTACATCCGGATGATCCGGTTGTTCGGGAAGGCGTCCCGCGCCACCGCCAGGGCCTTGACGGACTCCTCGACAAAGCGCGCCATGTATCCCGCCTCCGCCACCATCCACATGAGAATGCGGCCCCGGAAATAGCAGCTCAGGGGATAGAGTGGCGACTCCTTGCTCCGGACATATTCGTGCATCGGGTCGTTGCGGAACGGGCGCTCGGCCTGGCAGAGGCTTTTGGAGCGCGTCCAGGTCGACACCCCCACGCGCAGCCGTGAGAGATCCCCCCGCAGGTGCTCGTCGAGATCCGTCCGCGCCGCGAGCTGCTCCAGCAGCGCCAGGCACATTTCGTCGGACTCCGTCTGGCCAGCCGCCTGGATCAGCGCGGCGACCGGCGGCGTGGCGCCGCCCGCCCGCTTCTTCGCCGGTTCCGCCGCGGTGGCCGCCAGGGCTGCCGCCGCCACGGAAACCAGCATCAAAGAGTTCCTGTTCCTTGTCATTCTTCTTGCCTGGCGTTGTCGCGCCGACCCGGGCGCGCCCGCGCTGCGCAGTGGAATTCCGGCCGCGAAAAAATGCCGAACGACGCCAAGGCAAAAGCCTGGCTGCAAGTTCCGTGCCGGTAGGGCGGACGCCAGGCGGAGGTCTTGTTGAGCACGGCCTCGACGACTCCGTCGGCCGACGGAATGCGCAGAAAGACGTCGTCCGTATCTGGAGTCCGTGCCTCGAACTCCAACTCGTAGCGGAACGTGCCCCAGTAGAACGGGTAGCCGTGCGCGGCGAGGTCTCCGAATCCCGGCCGGCCGTTGAGCGCCAGGTCGCCGATGGCGTACGGTTCGAAGTATAGCGTGGCCGCCGGCAATTTTCGCGGCAGCCGGAAGACCGTGCGGAGTTGTCCACCCTCCGGCATCCGGTTTTCCGCGGGCGCATAGAAGCGATGCGGCCTGCCGGACGCATCCTGCGCGTAGTCCAGCAGCAGGATGTTGTCGTTCTCCGGAACCACGCGCCACGTTCTCCGCACGGCCATTCGCCGCGTGCGGCGCGGCAGGGCTAGGGCGCTGCGGCGGCACGCGGTGCGCGGGGCATTCACCGTGCCCGCCGGCACGAAATCGAAATCGACGTGAGCCCGGGCCAGGCGCAGCGCGAGGTCGGCCGTCAAATCCGTGTAATGTCGGACAGTCCGTTCCGCATGCTCCGTTTCGGCCGTCGCAGGCCGGTAGTCCGGATCGCGCATGGCGCCGTCCATCAGCATCCACACCGAACGGATGGGATGCAGGATCAGCACGTCGGCATCGGGGCGACCCCGCGCAAGCAAACGTGCGGACCGTTCGACTCCTCGGAAGATATGCGCGTTGTAGCGGTAATAGGGCTCCTGGAAAAAGCAGCTTTGCGGATGGAAGTGCTTCTGCCCCTCCTTGACGGAGAAGAAGCATCCGTGCGGCACGATCACGTTGATACCCAGTCCGATCTGCTGCCGATAGGCGGGGCGCTGTTTCCAAAGCTGCCCGCCGACCGTCCCGCTGGGACAGCCCTGCTCGTCGTAGATCCAGATCTCAAGCCCCAGCCGCCTGGCTTCCGCGCAGGCGTGCCGGACATGCTCGAACCAGGCGTCGGACAGATATCCGAGCGCACACGAACGGGTGGCGTGAATGGCCATGCCGCGCCGCCCGCCCTCGCGCGCCAGTTCCAACTGGCGTGTGATCTCCGGTTTGGTGATCTCGCCGTTCCAGAACCAGAAGGGAACGGTGCTACGACTCTCCGCGGTCATGTCGACAGGCATGCCGGCTACCTTCCCGCGCGGTAGCGCACCACCGCGTGCCGGCCCACATCCGCGAGCACGGTCTCGAACCACTCCCCGCGCCGCGTCCATTCCAGCGCCGCCGGCCGCTGCTGCCCGGGCCGCCACAGCTCTCCGGCGGCGGGCGCCGCCGAGGCGCGCACCGCCAGGCGCAAATCGGCGGTTTCCGCGGCCGGTCCCGCGCGCATCAGAAGGCAGCCCTCGTTACCGTCGCGGAAGCGCACCCAGTCGAGGCGCGCCTCGGGATGGCCAAAGACTTTCACGCGATCCATATCCGGCTTAAGCCATTCGGCAAGCCCCATGACCTCGCCGACAGTCACAGGGTCTTTCCAGTAGCGGCTGTCGATGCTGTCGTAATGCACCTGGCAGTGGCTGCGGAAGGCGCGTGGCTGGTGAGTGTAGCGGATTTCCGCGAGGTACGCCACACGGCCTGCGCCGCAGCGCGCGGTCCACGAGGGACCGTCGCGGCGCGCCGTGTCAGGGGCGTTGCCGCCGTCGGGCCAGGCGGCGAAGAGCGGCGCGCTCCGCCGCCGGCCGCGGCCGTCGAACGCGCCGGAACGCCCGGTGACAAGCAGCGCGCCGCCGCCCTGGACAAACCCGCGCAGAACCGCGGCCTGTTCGTCGGTGATGTATTCGACGTCGGGCAGGATCACGAGGTCGAACGCCGCGAGCGCCTCGCGCGCAATCCACTGGTCCTGCACGATGCTGAAGGGGATGCGCCGCGTGAACAAAACATGTTCCATTACGCACGCCGCGAGGTGCGTGTCGAAGCAGATGCGGGCCAGCGATGTCTGGTTGCGCCACACGGCGGTGCGCGCCAGCGGAAGCAGTCCGCAGTAGAATTCCTTGTGGCTGTTGAACAGTTCCAGCAGCGCCTCGACGCCGGGCTGCACTCCCGTGAGCAGTCCCTTGCGCGGCTCGGAATAGCCCCATTGGGCGTTGATCCCCGGATTGCCGCTGAAGGTCATGTTGAACGCCAGTTCCTCCTCGTCGTGGTAGCTCGTGATTACCTCGCGGTCCAGGCGGCGCAGGAGGTTCATGCCGCGCATCTTGAGGGTCGAGGGCGGGATGGCGCCGGGTTCGTCATCGGGACGCAGATCGGGATTCTCGTCCCAGCAGATGTCCGCCAGGGACGCCTGGGCGGTCGAGTCCACCCCATGGAGGAACGCCTGGTTGGAGCCCCAGACGGCCTGGCCGTTGGTCATGATGGCGATGTCGGGCCGCAGGCCGCGTGCAAAGCTGCTCATGTCGCGCATGTAATCCGTGAGGGTGTGGCAGCGGAAGTCGATCCACTCCTGCATCAGGGGGTTCCGGATCCGATCCAGATCCCACGGCTGGCAGAAGCGCAGGTAGAAGTTCGGCGGGCGCGCCGTCTCCACCAGATCGAATCCGAAACGGGTTTTCCGGGCCTCCGGCGTCGGATAGCGCACCGCCAGGAAGGCGCGGAACGCCTCGCGGCAGCGCGGGCAGTGGCAACTGTCCGGCTCGGGCCAGAGGATCATGTTGTCGAGGTGGATCACGTCGGTGCCGGCGAACCGGATGGCGCGTTCGATCTCGGCGCGGACATAGGCTCGCCAGCCCGGCGAATTGAAGCACGCGACCCACCGCCAGGTCTGCTCGCCGCCAAAATGCACCAGCCTTCCGTCGTGGGTGCGCACCGCCCACTCCTCGCAGTCGGGATGGTCCTTGATAACCGACTCGAAGTAGATCGTGTTGGGTATGTAGCTGCCGTGGCGCAGCCCGTGCCGGTGGCAGAGCGCGGCGAACTGGCGTGCCTGCTCCTGCTGCCCGGCCTCGTCGGTCGGCCCGAAACCGCGGGCGAAATGGCCGACGACGAGGTTGATCCCATGGCGCTTGAGCAGGAGGATGCGTTCCTCGCTGTGCTCCCAGGCGTAGAGATCCTCCTCGTTGTCCGCCAACTCCGCGGCGCGCAGGCGGGCGCTCAGCGGGTGCCATCCGCCCGAGAGCGAGACGCCCTCCCGCCGCCACCAGGGCGCTCCGGCCAAATCTTGGTCATGCATCTCCGATGATCTCCCGCGCGCCCAGCAGCATCAGCAGCAGCGTTGGTGTGTAGCCCCCGCGTCCGCCTGCGGGCGCCGACCCGTCAAAGGGATTGATCTCCTGTCCGAGCCGGTGATCCGGATGGATCAGGGCGCGAATCCAGCGGTACAGCAGGGCGCGGCGTTCCTCCGGCCGCCCGTAGTGCCCGAGCCAGAGCATCGCCCGCAGCGCGGTGAGCGCCTGGCTGTTCGATCCCCATGAGTTGCGCGGACATGCCCGGTCGAAGTGCGGATCGGAAACCGAGACCGAGGGGAACGGAAAGGCCGTCATGAACTCTTCGGGGTTCTCGAAGTAACGCGTGTAGATGCGGTCGAACTCCTCCTGTGGGCACATGCGGTTCAGGAACACCCGCGTGATGTGCTCGGTGCGGTACTTCCGCACCCCCCCGGGAGCGCGGTCGTAATAGAAATCGTCAACGGGATCGAAGCAGAGCTTGCGGAAGGTCGCAAGCAGACGCTCAGCGTCGGCGCTGTGACGGGCGGCGTCGGCGGGCAATCCCAGACGGCCGGCCAGCTCGGCCAGAGCGCACAGGCCGCCATAGCGCATTGCGGTCAGGTCGACGGAGAGGATCGGCATCACCGGGAGGTCCGGCATGTTGGTGGCCTCATTTCCCGGGCAGGTGTGCGGGATGCCGCCGTCGGTCACCCGGCGGTCGTTGTCGTGACCGGTGTCCCACTCGCAGTACATCTCTACCAGGCCGCTGCCCGAGCGGTTGCGGTGCCGCGCCAGCCAGGCGTCGTAGCGGCAGCCGGCGCGGTAGATCGCGGCGTAGTCGGCCTCCGGCCGGCCGAGCTTGTCGGCGATCTCAAGCGCACAGCGCACGAAGGGCCAGACGCTCTGGAGATGGCTGTACGCTGCCTGGCCCGCGACCAGCGTCGCATAGGAGAGCAGCCCGTCGTCGCGCTGCCGGTCGAGCGCGAAGCGCACCGAGTCCCAGGCGGCTTCCGGATCGTAGTCGACAAGGAACAGGTTGTCCTGGTTGTGCTCGAGCCAGATGCCGGGATACGTATCGCCCGCGGTCAGCAGCCGGTAGCCCGGATAGTGCCGGAAGGCGCGGATGTTGCCGAGCAGCACGCGCCGCGCCTCGGCCGCCTTGGCAGCGATGATGCCGCGGTCGGCGGGACTGAAGGTTTCCAGTGGAATCATGGTGTCTTTCTCAGGGTTTCCCGGCGTCCGGGAGGTTGATCAGTCTGGCGGCGTTGCCGCCCAGAATGGCCGCCTTGTCGGCTTCGGCGATCGGCAGGGCGCGAATGATCTCCGCGGCGAAACGCATCTGCGCCGGCCCCTGCAGCGGACAGTCGGTGCCGAATACGATCCGACCGGCGCCGAGGATCTCGACCATGCGCTCCATCACCCCCGGATAGACGTACATCAGGAAGTGCGCGGTGTCGACGTATACATTGGGCAGCTTCATGGACGCGACGCGATCGAGCCCCGCCAGATTTGGAAAATAGGGGTAGACCGCGTTCTGGAATATCCCGGCCATGTGCGCGAGGATGAAGTTCGTCTTCGGGTGCCGGGCGGCGAGATTCGCGACTTCCACGGCGGCCGCGAAGCCCGTTCCCGGCATGCAGGAGACGTGGCTTAGTATCAGCGGCGTGCGTTCCGCCACCTCGTCGAGAAAACCCCGGACACTGTCTGAAGCAATGTCGTAGCCGTGATAGTCGGGATGGATCTTCACCCCGACGAAGGACTTCTCCTCCAGCAGGCGCAGGTCCCGGATCGACTCCGGGAACACCGGGTTGCACACCACGTACCCGCGCAGCTTGCGCGACGTTTTCAGCGCGGCGGCCAGTTCGGCGTTGCCTTCCGACGCATCGTACATCAGCGACTTGGACGACGACACGCAGAGCAGGTCGATGCCCGCCTCTTCCAGGCACGCCTCAAGCCGGGCGGCGTCCGCCGCCCAGAAGGGGGCCTGGTTGATGTTGCCCAGGTGGCCGTGGACGTCGATGATCCTGTGCATGCTCAGATCTCGAGAATGTTCAACTGCCGGCCGAAGCTGGAAAGCTCCTCGGCCGGTCCGTTCCTGACGATGACGCCGTCCTCCCAGCGCAAACCCTGGTGCGGCTGTGCCAGGAACACGTCGACCATGAACACCATGTTCTCGGTCAGCGTGAAGGTGGACGAGGTCTCCAGGAAGGGATACTCGCATTCCATCTGGCCGCAGCCGTGCGCCGGTCCATAGAGAATGGTGTCGCCGTACCCCTTTTCCCGGATCCAGCCGTGGACCTTCCGCGCCACGTCGCCGGCCATGCTGCCGGCGCGCATGAGGTCGATGGTCATGCGCATGGCATCCAGCCCGGTCTGCAGGAATTTCCGGGTGTCGTCCGGGCATTTGCCGAGGACGACCGGACGGCCGATACTGGCGCTGTAGCCGGCGACCTTGGCGCCGATGCTGAAATGGATGATCTCGCCCGGCTGAACCTTCCGGTGCGACGGACGGCTGATGGCCTGGGTCGAGTTCGGTCCCGAGCAGCACCAGACGGGGTAGCCGGTGGTCTCCGCACCGTTGGCCAGCATGGCGCCGGTCGCGAGTCCCACGAGTTGGACCTCGGTCATGCCGGGCCGGATATTCTCCAGCACGGCCTTGAAGCCCGTCTCGGAGATCCGGGCGGCGGCGCGCAGGCAGTCAAGTTCATTGGCCGACTTGGTCATGGTCACCTGCCGCACGACCTCGTCGGCGGCGGCGATCTCCGTGCCTCCGGCGGCGGCGCGGATGCTCTGCATGACCGCGTGCGGGAACATGTGCCAGCCGGCAATGCCCAGGCGGCGGGGTTTGAATTCGGCGAAGATGTCCTGCCAGACCGGCAGTTTGGAGCCGGGATAGTCCGGCTGCGAGGACTCCCGGAAATCCATCATCTGGATGACGCGGGCCAGCTTCGAGCGGGCGGTCGCGTAGTTGCGGCTCTCTGGACCGATCAGCAGCGCCTCGCCGCCGTCGGCGGATATCAGAACCGCCGCGGTCTCGAAACTGGGCCAGTAGTCGGCATAGTACCTGACGTTGGCCGGCTCCGACTCGGTCGAGAACGCCAGCAGCAGGTCGATCCCCGCCGCGCGCATGGCCTGGCGAGTCTTCTCGGCGCGCTCCCTGAACTCGTGGTCGGGAATCACCATCGACGGGTTCGTGCTCGACTTCGTTTTCATCCTTCGCATCCTTTCCTGTTCGTAATTTCCCCTCGTTGGCGGCGCCCGCGGTGCCGGGTCACGGCGCCGGGTCGGCGACCCTCAGCACGCCGTACCCGTAGCCGTCCGCAACCGAGACCCCGATCGTGCCGTCCTTCCCGACCGACGGGGCTGCGAGCGTGAAGGCGGGCGTCTTCTCCACGATTTCCACGGGCCGGCCCGCAAGCCCCGGAGGCAGCGCGATCGCATCCCGCGCGACGGACTTGTGATAATCGGCGTGTATGATGACCGCGCCATCGTCGCGGTACCAGTAGACGCACGTGGCGTTGGGATGGCTCAGTGGGTTGAAGTAGTGCCGGTAGGCGACACAGTGGAACTCGGTGCCAGGGGCGATCGGATTGCCCATCTGCGCGTCGATCGCCATGGGATAGGTTTTGGCCGAGCGCCAGATCGTCAGCGCGTTCTTGCTCTGGCGCGCCCGCTCGGCCGGACGCGAGAGCCCCCGGAGAAGCGAATAGCCGAACGCGTAGCCCACCTCGCGGCGCGTGGCGCCGTTGGCCGTCACGCCCAGCAGATGGATGAACCGGTCGGGCGGGTTGTCGAACAGGGCAGCCATGACCAGTTGATGGCAAGGGCCGGGGC
>CAYPJN010000003.1:25179-27602 GCA_964411055.1 uncultured Lentisphaerales bacterium
CAGGTTGTCGGGAGACTCGACCCGATCCCCGGACGCGGCGAACGCGAGGGCGGGCGGCAACTGCCGGAAGTCCTGCAGCGCGCGGAAATCGAAGGCGATTTTGTCCTGCTCGAACGGAAGCGTCTTGGGAATGTAGTACTCGTGGGTGTCGTACGCGCCCTGGATCAGCTTGACGGACTGGATGAAGCCCATGGAATCGAGTGTGAAGCTCTGCAGCGCCCTGGCCCGGTGGTCGATCACCACGGCGCCGTTGCCGTGGAAGCGGTAGACGATGTTGTTGCTGATCACGGCGTCCAGGTGGCCGGCGGTGAAATCACGCACCTCGCCCGGGTGCTTGACGATGTCGTCGCGCAGCGCGCCGGTGTTGATGATGTCGTACTCCTCCGCGATGTCGAGATAGTCGCACAACACCGTCTGATGATCCGCCAGCGGTGTCTTGCCATCCACGAGGTACGCCTGGCGCGCGATGCGGCAGGAGGGGTATAGCTGCGTCATCTTCAATTTGACGCAGGTCAGCGTCCTGCCGCGGGCCGTGTTGGTGAAATTGGTGCCCTTGATCAACTTGTTGAAGGCCCAGATCTCGCCCTTGCCGCGGTTCTCGCCGAGGAACCAGAACCGGTCGTCATCGACGATCTTGATGAGCGCGAACCTGTTGCTGGCAGCGTCCAACCACTCGCTGCCCAGGTCGACGGTCGTCAGTCCATGGCGCGGGCAGAGCGCCTCGCGGCTGTCGGAGCATCCGTGGTTGGCGCCGATATAGGTGCCGTTGATGTGCCACGGCGTGACGTCGTCGCGCGCGCCGTGGATCTGGACGCCGTCGCCCAGTTCCTCCTCCTCGGTTCCCGACAATGGGTCGATGAGGAACGTGCCGTCGAAGTTGATCTGTCCGTTGGCCCCCTTGGCGACGCGGATGACCAGATCCTTGTCGGGCGCGAAAACGCTGCGCACAAATATCTTGTCGCCGTGCCGCGTGGCTTGCACGCGCCCTTCCGCGACCGGCGCGTCCGGCGGCCGTTCCATGGCGCCCTGCACGGCGCCGAACACGCAGAGGCACAGGATCGGCAGCAAGACGCGCTTTCGGTCGACGGAGCCAACAGATCCAAAAGTGATCATGGGCGGATTATCTCCTTTGCAGCGGCCTATATGCTCCACGGCGTCGATTCTTCGTTGGTGGCGCGATGCACACGCTGTCAGAGTTTCCGGTAGTACGTGACCGACTGGTCACGTATGTTGAAGCCCGCCCGTTCGTACGCGCGGCGGGCCGGGGCGTGGGCCTCGTCGAGGCCGGTCATCACCCTGGCGAACCGCATGCCGGCGGCGCGGAAGCGCTCGAACACCGCCGCGTACAGCAGTTGAGCGAGACCGCGGTGGCGCCAGTCGGGATCGACCGCGTTATTGCCGATCTCCCCGAAGCTCTTTTCCTGCCACAGGTTATAAGTCAGGAAGGCGACCGCCTGCCCTTGCACCTCGCACACGAGTACCCGGTCGGGATGCTCGGTGCAATGGCGGCGGATCTGCTCGCTCTTGACCGTGCGCACATCGGGGACGATGATCTTGAAGAGTTCCTCGCCGAAAGTCTGGCGGAATCCCGCATAGATATGTTCCCAGGCGCGCGTGCCGATGTCCATCAGCCGCGGGAGGTCGGCCTCGCGGTACGCGCGCACCACCGGTTCGGCGTCGCGGCAGGCGCAGGCCGCATCCTGCGGACAGCCCGTCGGCGTCTTGCCCTCCGCTGGCATCCCGGTCCCGCACGCCGGTTGCCGTTGCGTCTTCTTACCGTTCGAGGCCATTGACTCTCCTCCGTCTATTCCGCCTCGGCGACGACCCCGCGCGCGCAGCGATGATCGTGTTCGCCCCTGGGGCACAGGGCCAAACATGGCCCAGCGGGTCGGGCTGGACCGCGACGGCCGCGGATCCGGACTCGTCGAAGCCGGTGATGCGGTTGTTGCCGACGGTGAAATTGCCCCCGATCGTAACGGGCTGCGTCTTGTACATGGTTTCCGGCTCGTAGATCCGCACGTTGTCGTAGCGGATCAGGGCCGGCGAGAGGGTCACGCCCTGGCCGGGTTGGAAGTCCTTGGGCTTGTCCACCGTGATGCCCGTCTTCCCCTCCGCGATGGCCGCGCGGATCCAGGCCTCCGATCCGGAGACGCCGAAGTCGCGGATGTCGACGCGACCCGTGGCGGGTTGGACGGGGCGCACCGGCAGGGCGACGTCCGCGGCGCGACCGGTCCAAGTCGTCCCCGCGCACAGCAGCAGTGCCGCGGCAAGTCGCGCCGCAAGGCGTCTGCCGGCCGCGTTGGCGATGTGGACGGCAATGATTTGGCTCGCGCTCATTTCTCGTTGCCCTCCGACTTGTTCGAGGCCAACGCTTTCTCGTACCATTGCCGCCAGGCCTTGGCGTCGGACCCGAACTCCTGTCC
>CAYPJN010000004.1:0-21727 GCA_964411055.1 uncultured Lentisphaerales bacterium
CTCCTGCACCGCCGCCAGCGGCAGGCGCCCGGCGGCCGCGGGGCGGAGCAGGGCCAGGACGAGCACCGCGCCGGCCAGCGGCAGGAACGGGCGGACGCCGAAAGAATGCTTTCTGTCCAATCGCATGCGGCGCTAGGGGCGGTTGCCAGAGGTGTAGGAAAAGCGTATGGGCGAATGGTGATCCAGCGCGCGCGCGCCGGACTTGACCAGCGCGGCGACCTCGTAGATGCGGCGCAGTGTCTGCTCGCCCTGCTCCAGGCCCCACTCGTCGGAGAGGATGTGGCCGCAGGGGCCGGCCCAGCCCATGGTGCCGAACTGGCATGTCTGGTCGCCGTTGCCGACGATCAGGCAACCGTTGCGGATGAAGGGGAGCCAGCTCGCGAGGATGGTGGTCTCGGCGCCGCCCGAGCGCCGCCCGGCGATGGCCATGATGCCCACCGGCTTGTTGGCCAGCTTGAAGTCCTGGTGGCGGAGCAGACGTGTGCGCATGATGAATTTCGAAAAGAGATCGGAGGGCAGCCCGAAGTAGACCGGCGTGGCGACGGCCAGCCCGTCGGCCTCGCACATCTTGCGCAGGATCTCCTCCATGTCGTCCTTCACGACGCAGGGCACGAAGGCGCCGGTGTCCTTGCGCTTGCCGCAGACACTGCAGGCACGGCAGTGCCGGATGTCATGGTCGCGCAGGTGCAGGATCTCCATCTCGATGGAACCATCCAGCTTGGCGTTGGCCATCTCGAGCGCTTTCGCCAGCAGTTGTCCGCTGTTGCTGTCCTTCCGCGGGCTGCAGTCGAGCCCCAGGATCTTGATCTTCATCATGCTTTTCCGTGTAGCTTCCGAAGGCGGGCGCCGCGCGGGCGCCGGGCGGCGGCCCGACCCTGCCCGGGGCGTCCGCAAGCGCCTATTCGATGCCCAGCTTGACTTCGAGGGCGCGGTCGCGCCGCACCCCGAGCCTGACGGCGCGCCGGTAATAGGCCTCGGCGTCGCGCCGGCCGGTCTCGCCCGGATCCATCGCCAGATGCAGCCAGGCGAGGTTGAGATAGGCGTGCGGGTCGGCAGGGGCGAGCTTGATCGCCTTGTCGAGCACCAGCAGGGCGTCGAAGAAGCGTCCCGCCCCGCAGTAGGCGGCCGAGAGCGCCAGCAGCAGCGGCAGATCCTCGTTCTGTCCGCGCAGGTCCTCCAAAGCGACCAGCGCCTCGTCGTGCCGTCCCTGGCGCGCGCGGGCGAGGGCGATCATCAGCCGCGCGGAGCGGTTGCCGGGATCCGCGCGCAGCACGCCGACCAGGATGCGCGTGGCGTCGGCCAACTGCTCGTCCTCGATCATGACGCGCGCCTCGCGCAGATCGGCCGCGATCAAGGCGGGATCGGGCGGTTCGCGTTCGGGCTCGGCGGCTTCGACCGCGTCGGGCTGGGCATCGCGGAACGGCGTGGCGTCAAGCCCGGTGGCCACTTCCGCCGCGACGAAGCCGTCGCCGGTCGTCGCCGCCGCGCCGGCGGTTGCGGCTTCCGGCTGCGGCGCGGGCGGAAGCGTCGCGTCGGCTGCCGACCGGCGCTCGCGCCGGAATAAACGCAGGCGGCCGCCGCTGGGGGGCGGTTTGGCGGCATCGTCCGTTCCAGGTCTGGCGGCGGAAGCGTTCTCCATGCTTTCGAGGCTGGCCAGTTGTCGGCGGCAATAGTCCACGCGGAACCGCGGCAGCCCGTCGTGCAGGTCCGGCTGCCTGGCGTTCAGCGTCTCGTAGCGTTCCAGGGCCTCGGCATAGAGCCGGCGGGCGTCGCGGGTCGCGCCGGCCTCGTAGGCCGCGTCGGCCCGCGCCAGCAGCGCGTCGGCGCGCCGCAAGTGGGTTTCGATCGCTTCCTTGCGGCCTGGAAAGAGGCTGAACGCCTGCGCCGGCAGTACGGCCAGGAGCAGGAGCGCGAGCGCCATCCGCCGCAGACGCGCATGTTGTCGCATAGACATGGCCCAGACTCTAGCACGCCCCCGTCCAAACCGCAATTGCGTTCTGCCGCCGTTCTGGTAGGATGCGCGGCCATGAAGCATGCGCGGCGGCAGCCGGGGTCACTCGTTGAATTGCATCGGCGCTACTGGGACGGACTCGCCGACCACTACCAGCGCACCATGCGCATCGCGGACGACGACTTCCACTACGGCCCGCAGATCCCCGGCGAGCGCGCCCTCGGCCTGTTGCCGCGCCTGCGGCCGGGCGACACGGCGCTGGAGCTGGGGTGCGGGGCGGCGCAGAACAGCCTCTGGCTCGCCCGCCGGGGCGTGGCCTGCACGGCCGTCGACATCTCGGCCGTCCAGTTGCGCCACGCCCGCGCCCGGGCGCGCGCCGCGGATCTGCGCATCCGCTTCCTGCGCCTGCCGATCGAGCAGTTCGCGCGCCGCGTCCGCGGCGCCTTCGACCTGGTGCACAGTTCGCATGCCATGGAGTTCGTGGAGGCGCCGGAACGCTGCATCGTCCAGATGGCCGCCTGCCTGCGCCCGGGCGGCACGCTGATGATCTCGACGGTCCATCCGCTCTTCAACGGCCAGTGGGTCGAACAGGTGGACGCGGACGGAGCGCCCGGCGCGATGGGCATCTTCCTGGAGAGCTACTTCGCGCCGCCGGACGACACGCGCCGCCGCGGCGGGCGCGTCGCCGTCGTCTCCCGCGCCTACCCGGTCTCGGCCTGGTTCAACTGGCTGCGGGCGGCGGGGCTCGACATCGTGCGCCTGGAGGAGCCGCCCGCCGTGCCCGCGGGCACGGTCCCGCCCTATACGAACCGTGCCTGGGCCGCCCACGGCGGCGAATTGCACGCCATCCCCGGAACGCTGATCCTCGTGGCGCGCAAGCCTTCAGCGTTGAGTGTTAAACGTTGAGCGTTGAGCGTTGAACGTTGAACGTTGCGCGTCATGTCCTCGCGGACGGCTCGAAGTCGAAGCGGTAGGGCAGACGGTAGCGGTCGCGGATCGCGAGCATGACGCGCTGCAGTGCGGGCGGCACGGGACAGCCCCGCGCGAGGCGCTCCTGGCGCGCCTCCCACTCCTTCTCGCCCGCGGTGTAGATCCGCTCCCACCCAGGCATGCGGCGCGAGGCGCGCAGCTCGCGGCAGATCGTCCCGGCGATGCGCCGGAAGGTCTCCAAACCCATGAAGAATTCGGGGTTGATCGCCATGAAGAAGTGTCCCAGCGGATAGGGAACCGGCCGGCCATCGTCGCCGGTGCCGTTGAGCGCCTTCATCCAGGCGCCATCCTGGAGCGCCGCGCTTAGGATTTCGACGACGGTGGCGAAGCCGTAGCCCTTGTAGCCGGCGGTTTCCTCGCCGATCCCGCCCAGCGGGGCCAGCGCGGCCTTGCCGGTCGTCAGATCCTCGAGCACCTGCGCGGTGTCGGTGCGCGTCCGGCCGTCGGCGCCGATGACCCAGCCGGAGGGCAGCGCCTGGCCGGCGCGGCCCAGAACCTCGATTTTGCCGCGCTGGGTGACGCTGGTGGCGCAGTCGAGGACGAAGGGGAAGGGCTCGTCGGTCGGCAGGCCCCAGGTGAGCGGGTTGGTGCCGAGCATGTTCTCGACGCCGCCGGTCGGGGCGATCGAGGGGCGGGCGTTGGTGCCCGTGACGCCGATCAGGCCGGCATCGGTCGCCATCGTCGCGTAGTAGCCGGCGATGCCGTAGTGCGTGGAGTTGCGCGCGGCGACCATGCCCATGCCGTACTGCCGGGCCTTCTCGATGGCCAGGCGCATGGCGCGCATGCCGACGACGTGCCCCATGCCGTTGTGCCCGTCGAGCACGGCGGTGGTCAGGCGGTCGCGCACAACCTCGACGGTGGTGACGGGGTTGAGGATGCCGGCCTCGATGCGGTCGAGGTAGATGGGCTTGAGGCGCCCGATGCCGTGCGAGTCAATGCCGCGCTTGTCCGACTCGATCAGCACGTTTGCGACCAGCGCGGCATCCTCCGCCGGCACGCCCGCGGCCGCCAGCGCGTCGCGCATGAAGCATTCGAGCAGGTCGCATGCGAGGCGCGGCGCTTCCGGCGCCGTCTCCTTGCGGTTTTTCATTGTGTCGTTCATGTTTGTTCCAGTGTTGGCCCGTCCGCGGCGCATGCGCGCGACCCGCCGAAAAGCATGATGTCAGACCCGTCCCTACGTGTCAATGGCCCCGGTGGCGCCCCCAGGTGCTCGGTGGGTTTGAATTTACTATGGGCGGATCGTTTGCCTTAGCCTTGCTTGGAGGGATGGGGAGAGAACACTAAATGAAACGCCATCATATGCCGGCCGTCCCGGAGATCCGGCCCCACTTTTGCCGACAGCTTCCACTTGTTCAAGTTTGGGCCGTTATTAATTACCGGTACCGCGCGCGGAAAAGGGGAATGAACTCGTCGAGGAAGAGGTCGAGATACTCGGGCGCGATGGCCGAGGCGTGGGGCATGAGCAGTATGTTGGGCGCCGCGCGCAGCGGACTTTCGGCCGGGAGCGGCTCCTGCCCGAAGACATCGAGACAGGCCGCGCGGAGCCGGCCGCGGGCGAGCGCCCGCGCCAGCGCGGCCTCGTCGAGGACGTTGCCGCGCCCCACGTTGTAGACCGCGGCGCGCGGCGGAAGCCGCGCCAGACGCGCGGCATCCACGAGTCCGTCCGTCTCCGGAGTGGCCGGCAGCGCGAGTATCAGGTGATCCGCCGTCGGCAGCAGCGCGTCGAGCCGCTCCAGCCCCACGAGGCGGTCGTGGCGGTCGAAGCAGTCGGGGCGCGGCGCGGCGCGGGGATGGCGGCGCATCCCCGTGAGGCGCACGCCGAAGGGCTTCAGGCAGCGCCCGATCCATGTGCCGATGTGCCCGAAGCCGATGATCACGGCATGCGTGCCGGCCAGCGTGCGCATGACGCCGGCGAGCGCGTCGCGCGGCCAGAGGTTGCCGGCCGCCTGCGCGCGCTGGTTCGCCAGCAGGCCGCGGTTGACGGCCAGCACCATCGCCGCCACGGTCTCGCCCATGATGCGTCCATGGAAGGCGCCGTAGGTGATGTCGAGGCCCGGACGGGCGACCTGGAAGTAGTCGCGTCCGGCGGCCGGGGTGGCGATCCACTCGAGCCGCGGCGCCTGCGCCAGCCATTCGGGGCGGAAGACCCACGCGATCGCGGCCCGCGCGCGCGGCAGCGCGCGCCGGAAGGCCTCCGCGCCGCGGCAGGCCACGACCCGCGCCCGGGGAAGTTCCGCCTTCAGGCGGCGGATCTGCCGCGCGTTCAGCGTCCAGCACGGGACCACGGGGTCCGTCAGCCAGACGGCGAGCGGGATTTTTGTCGCGGGCTTGCTCATCCAGGCTCCGGTAAAAGGAGGGCCATGCGCGCCGTCAGGCGATGTCCCAGGCGAAGAGGCGCGCCTCAGTCGCCGAGGCGTCCCAGAGGGCCTCCGGGATCAGCCGCAGGGCGTCGGTGGTGATGTCGAGCGGCACCTTCACCATCCGCCGGCGGTTGTCCGTCACGCGCACGACGGTGTGCCAGCCGCCCCCGGCCATCTGCGCCTCGATGCGGAAGGCGCGCACGAGCGTGCCGGGCATGCCGTTGGAGGGTGCCTGGAGCGGGAAACTGCTGCGGATGTTGTAGTGGCAGCTCGTGCCGTTGCGGTTAAGGTTGCTGTCGAAGACCAGGCGTGTTGTCTTGACGGCTTCCGGCGCGGGCAGGCGGTACTCCACCCAGCCGCCGTTCAGGGCGCAGACGAAGTCGTTTCCGGTCTCGCCGACCGGCCGGTCCACGCCGTTGCGCAGCGCGGCGGGGTCGCCGGCGGCGGCCGTGAGGGCGGCGCGTTGCGCCAGGCCGGGTATGTCGCGCCGCTGCCAGGGCAGGTAGCAGTCGTCGTCCAGCAGCGTCTGCTGCAGCTCGCGGACGCCGGAACCGGCGAGGTCGGCCGGCAGGCACTTCTCGCGCGTGGCGAGGGCCGCCGCCGTGCCGACCGCCTGGCCGATGACCGCGCAGGTGGCCATCACGCGCGTCGAGCTGAGGGCGGCGTGGGTCACGCTGATGTTGCGGCCGGCGAAGAAGAGGTTCGGGACGTTGCGCGAGTAGAGCGAGCGGTAGGGAATGCCGTAGGGCGACGGGGCCGGATGGAAGATCGTGGGCGGGCCCGGCCAGCGCAGGCCGCCGGGATGGTGGTCGTCCATCGACCAGCCGCCGTAGGCCACGAGATCTTCGAAACGGCCCTCGGCGCGGACGTCGTTCTGCGTCATGATGTGCGCGCCGAGGTAACGCCGGCTCTCGCGCTTGCCGGGCAGGAAGCCGATCCAGTCGAGCGCCCAGTTGGCGGCGGCGGGGTCGTCGACGCGGTTCTTCAGGTAGTCCCAGACGCCGAAGGCCGCCTTGAGCAGTTCGTCGCGGATCTCCTCGGTATCGTGGATGCTGTCCTGTTCGCCGCCGAGCTCGAGCCACCAGAAGTTGCCCGAGCCGCCAATGGTCATCGCGCGGTTCGGCAAGTCCGCCGGCGAGCGGTAGACGTTGGCCCAAGCGGGCGGGATAAAGGGCTGCGGCCGGTCGAACTCGCGCATCTGGATCAGGCAGCTCATGCCCATCGTGCGGCTGTCGCCCTGCTCCGGCTCGATATCCTCGTCGAACTCGGCGCGCGCCTCGCGCCCGACGCGGAAGTCGGCGCCGGAGAGCGGCGCGAGGACGCTGTCGCCCGAGCAGTCGGCGAAGAGCGGCGCCTCGACGGTGTGCCACTTCTGCGTCGTCGTCTGCCAGCCGGTGATGCTGGCGATCCGCCGGCCCTTCATGCGGGCCGCGTTGCAGGAGCAGTTGAGCAGCAGAGTGAGGTTTGGCTCGAAGCGCGCCAACTCGTAGATGATGCTGTCCCAGAGCGAGAAGACCTGGTCGGGGTTGCGGTAGTGGTTCTCGAGCATGAGCTCCTCGACGAGCCCCGTCTCGCGCAGGTTGCGACCGTGGGCGCCGCAGACCCACATGCGCACTTCGGACGAGGCGTTGCCGCCCAGCACGGGGCGGTCCTGCATCAGGGCCACGCGGGCGCCATGGCGCGCCGCCGCCACCGCCGCGCAGAGGCCGGCCATGCCGCCGCCGACGACGCAGAAGTCAACCTGGTGAAGCTCGTTACGGAAAGGACTCTTGGTGCTGGACATCGCTAGTTCCTCGGCCGCCGCCGCCCCGCCAAACGTGGGGGACTATCGCGGCGCATCCATGATAGCGCATACGCGCGCGCTTTAAAAGGCCCGCTCCCGGTTTGACGCCGGTTTGACGCTGCGCGGGATGCCTGCTATGCTATCCGCGACAATTTACGGGGTATGGATACCATGGATCTCCCCAATAGCCAAGGCATCGACGAAGGCGTGCGGACACGTTGGCAAGCCGGTTTTCAGGCGGATCGTCCGCTGCGGATGGAGATCGATGCCGTCGAGCGGATCCTGGCCGGCTTCGAGATCGGCACGCTCACCTGCCTGGATGTCGGGATTCCCAATCCCATGGGAAGTCTGGCGTTGCGCCGCCTCGGCGGTTACTGGTCCTCGGTCAACTGGACGCCGGAACGCTGCCGGCGCACGTCCGCCATCCTCCAGGAGGAGGTGCTGCAGGCGGGCGCCGACGGCGAACTGCCCTTCGACGACAAGCAGTTCGATGTGGTGGTCGTCGCGCGCGGCCGCCTTACCGGCGATTCCGTCCGCGACGTGGCCCTGGTGCAGGAGTGCTACCGCGTGCTGAAGACTCCGGGCTACCTGGTGATCTCCGGCGACTACCGGAAACGGCTCAATGTGGCGGGCCTGCTGGCGCGCCGGCCCGGACGGAGTCCCAATCCGGGCTACAACGAGAAACGGCTATTCGACCTGCTGAAGACCGGCTTCGATGTCCTGGGCATCAGAACCTACTGCCGCTTCTGGGTGCAGGTCATGCGTCTGACGTTGGACGCGCCGGACCGCGGCAAGGGCCGGGCCACGGCCTTACTCTACTGGATCGCCAGCCAGTTAGACGCCCTGCTCTTCTTCACCAAAGGCTACCAGGTGATCGCCCATGGCCGCCGCAAGGGCTGGCGCGAGCGTCAGCCGCTGGGCGTCCGCCACGGCATGCACATTGGCGAGGCCGTGCTGCGCCGGTCGCGGATCTAGTAATTTCAGATCCCGTAATTTCATTGCGCTTGCCGTGGATTTCTGCCAAAATAATTCAACCTAAGCGCCCTTTCGGGTCGGGTCAACTGAAGGAGCTCTCATGAACATGTCGCGTTTGTCGTCTGTCGTCGGGGCGGTTCTGGCCGCCGCCGTACTGGGTGATGTCTGTAGCGCGCAGGAGGCCGCCGCCCCCGCCGCCCCCGCCGCCCCCGCACCGGCTCTCAAGCCGCCCAAGGCACCGGCGCCTCCTCCGCCGGCCATGGCGAATACCAATGCCATGGCCGCCCGCCAGGCCCTGTACCAGGAGATGCGGGAGCTGTCGCTCAAGCTGCGCCCGGCCTACGAGAAGCTCCAGGCCGACGCAGAAATGAAGGCCGCCATGGATGAGGTCACCAAGGCGCAGGAGAAGGTCAACCAGCTTCGCGAGACCAAGCTGCGCGCCGATCCCGAGAACGCCAAGCTGCTGGATCGCATGGAGGCCATCCGCAAGGAGATGTCGCCCCAGCGCCCCCGCGGCATGCCGGGCATGATGCCGCCGGGCGCCATCAAGCCGATGGGCAGGAAGCCGATGATGCCTCCGCCCGCAGCCAAGGCCCCCGCCGCGCCGGCCCCTGCCGCGCCGTAATCGGCAAACCAATATCGGATGGATGATCGCGCGCCGCTACCGCTTCCGGGCGCGCGTCTGCCGGAATGGACTCGCGGTCCCCGGTGGCTCGGCCGTGCGATTGGCGGTCTCGCCCCGGGGCGGATTGGCGGAGACACCGCCTTGCGCAGCACGTGTCGGCGGAACTTGCCCGCGCTTCGGCGCTACGGCTGTGGGCTGACTATGCCTGGAAGAAGATCGCGGGGATTGGCGGTCGGAAGCGGATGACGTTACGGTTTCGTCGGATGGTGGCCGTGGCGGGCGTTGGACAACAACTTCCGGTGGACGCGGCGGGCGTTGGACAACGGTGCCCGGTGGACGCTGCGGTGTCGCAACGATGACGCCCGGCGGCCGCGGCGGGCGTTGGACAACGGTGCTCGGCGGCCGCGGCGGCGGCGCAACGATGGCGTCCGGCGGACGCGGGCGGGCGGGCGCGGTTTGCGCCATTTGCGGTGCTGGTGGCGGCGGGCTGGAGTGGCGGCCGCGGTTTGGGCGCCGCACCCGCACCGGTGGACGGCAGGCCGGAGGATGGCGCGCATAAAAGCCGTCTCCAAAATCCAGATGGACGTGGCAGGGCGAATAGGCCAGGACGGGCTCGCGCAGATAGACGGTCGAACATATCTCGTCGTAGACCGGAAGTACCTCACGCTCCTGAACGATTACCGTTGCAGCGGATCCTAGGCCTTCCGGCGCTACGTAGCCTACCTGATGTGGCTCCGGACCGGCGAAGGACATGACGGCCTCATTTGTAAATCCTGTCGCGTCGACCAAGTGGTCGCGCAGCTCCCGGGACAGAAAGTCGCCGTTGGGCACAAAGGCATACTGCTGCCAGCTCAGCGCGTAGTTGGTCACGCCAATGGAGCCCAGGAACGCATCGTCGGGCGGCAGCGGCGCCCAGCCGCTGTGGGTGGGTGTCAGGCGCCAGTCAACCCAGGCCGGGCACCATTGCGTCCCCGGCATCCATAGCCAGCCGTACGCCTCGGTCTCGATCCAGCGGCCGTAGTGGAAGGCAATGGCGCCCCAGGCGTATTCGGAGGCCCAGAACCAGTTGTCCTCGTGGCGTGTCCAACTTCCGCCGTCCAGATAGGGGCGCCAACCGGGATCCTGCTGCATGACGGCGGGCTGCCAGGCCCACGATGTGCCGCCCAGCTTGAACCATGCGCCATCCTCCTTCAGTGCGTCGAAGAAGGGCGGCGTCTCCACGTCCGCGGCAAGGGCGGCGCAAGCCGCGCTGACCAGCAGCACAAGGGCAGTCTTTCGATACCATTTCATGGGCGGCTCCAGGTTGTTCTGAACTATAGACGCCGGTCGCGCCACATTTATTCAGGTTTCATGGGGCAGGGTTCAGGCCCATTACCACTTGCGCTGAGTTCCTGCGCTGAGTTCCTGTTGACAACCGGTGCCAGAAATGCCAAAATTTCTTTGTCGAGGAAGACTGGTATGGCAGGCTGATGGGAACACAGTTCCCAATGCGCAGGACACGAGGCCTCAACCCTGCGAACAAGGTCTGCCTGCCGGTCCCGCCGGCTCGCCTGGTTCGGGTCTCGTGCAGGAGCCGCCAGACGGGCCGGCCTCTTTTGAAGGGGCCCCGCCATTGACTGTCCAGTGCGAGCTCTGTCCGCGGAAGTGCCGCATCGCTCCCGGCGAACGCGGGGAGTGCCGCGTGAGGATCAACCTCGACGGCCGCCTGCGGAGCGTGGTCTACGGCCACCCGTGCGCCGTGCATGCCGATCCCGTCGAGAAGAAACCCTTCTTCCATTTCCTCCCCGGCAGCCGGTCGCTCTCGCTGGCCACCGTCGGATGCAACCTGCACTGCCTCAACTGCCAGAACTGGGAGATCTCGCAGGCCGAGCCGGAGGACACCGAGGCCGCCAGTTGCCCGCCGGCCAGCCTGGTCGAGCTGGCGCGGCGCCATGAATGCCAGTCGCTGGCCTACACCTACACGGATCCCGTCGTCTTCTACGAGTATGTCCGCGACACGGCGCGCCTCGCGCGCGGACAGGGCATCCGCAACCAGCTCGTGACGGCGGGCTATGTGTGCCGCGGGCCCTGGCTGCACCTCCTGCAGTACACCGACGCCGCGAACATCGACCTCAAGGCGCTCTCCGACGACTTCTACCGGGAAATCTGCTCGGCGACCCTGCAGCCCGTGCTCGACACGCTCGTGCTGACCCGCGAACACGGCGTCCACCTTGAGGTGGTCAACCTCGTGATCCCCACGCTAAACGACCAGCCGGAACAACTGCGCGCGCTGTCGCGCTGGGTTAAGGAGAACCTCGGACGCGAGATTCCCCTGCACTTCTCGGGATTCCATCCGCAGTACAAGATGCGCCACCTGCCGCCGACCTCGGAGGCCAAGCTGGAGCAGGCGCGCGAGATCGCAATTGAGGAAGGACTCGACTTCGTTTACGTGGGCAACGTGCGGAGTGCTCAGGGACAGAACACCTACTGCCCCGGCTGCCGGCGGCTGCTGGTCGCCCGCAGCGGCTTCCGCGTCATCGAGAATCATCTGCAGTCGGGACGCTGCCCCGGCTGCGGCCGGGAAATCTACGGCGTATGGGCCTGACGCGGCGCGCCTTCCTGCGGACACTGCTGCTGGCCGCCGCCGCGGCCGCCGCGGGGCGGGGCGTGCGCGCCGCGGCCTTTCCTGCAACGCCGCTGCGCTATCCCGGCCTACTGCGGCCGCTGCGCAATACTGGCCAACCCGGCATTTGGAAGGGCTGATTGTGAAACAGCAGACCGGGAGCGAGGACAAGGTTATGGAAATGCCGGTAAAACCGCACCCGAGTGTTGTGTGCGCGCGCTTGCGCGCGCTTGTTACGGCTCCTCCCCGCCGCAGGTGGGGTGACCTAAAGCGCACGGCGGGACGCTGGGCGGCGCTGTTGCTGGCTGCCTGGGTATGGGCCTCGTGCGGCCGCGCGCCGCAGGCGGGCGCGGAACCGGCGGGGACGCCGCCGCCGGAGCCGCCGGTCGCGTCGCAGCGGCGCGTGCTGAAGACGACGATCCCCGGCCGCTGGTACCCGGACGACCCGGCGGCCCTCGGCGCCCAGATGCGCGCGCTGCTCGATGCGGCGCCGGCGACCGACGCGCCGCCGGACGTGATCGCCCTGATCCTGCCGCACGCCGGCTTCCAGTTCTCCGGCAGCACCGCGGCGGCCGGCGTCAAGGCCGCCGCCGGGCGCAAATACGCGCGCATCGTGGTGCTCGGCCCCAGCCACGCGGTCGCCATGCCGGATCTCCTGAGCGTGCCGCGTGCGACGCATGTAACCACGCCGCTCGGGGAGATTCCGCTCGACGAGGAGTTCATCGGCCGGATGCTCGAGGCCCCCTTCGTCCGCGAGATTCCGGAGGCCAACACGCGCGAGCACAGCACGCAGATGGCGCTTCCGCCGCTGCAGGCCGCCTGCGGCGGCTTCCGGCTGGTGCCGGTTGTCGTCGGCCAGTGCTCGGAAACCACGCTTCTCGAAGCCGCCGCGCTCCTGCGGCGGCTGGTGGACGACGACACCCTGGTGGTCGTCAGCTCCGACTTCACGCACTACGGCCCGAACTACAACTACCTGCCCTTCCGCGACGATATTCCGGCGCGTCTGGAACAGCTCGACCGCGGCGCTTTCGAGGCCATCCAGTCGCTCGATTTCCGGCGCTTCCTGGACTACTGCCGGACAACCGGCGCGACGATCTGCGGCCGCGAGCCGATCGCCATCCTGCTCGCCATGCTCGCGCCCGGCACGCGCGCCTCGCAGGTGGCCTACGCCACCTCGGGCGGCATCACCGGCGACTACTCCAATTCGGTCAGCTACATGGCGGTCGCCTTCCGCGGGCGCTGGGAGCCCGCCGCCGCGACGGCGTCCACCGCCGCGTCGGAGTTCGGCCCCGACGCGCGCCGCGCGCTCCTGGCGCTGGCGCGCGCGGCGCTGCTGGACCACCTGCGGCACGGCCGCGTGCCGCAGCCCGCGGATCTCGGCTTGCCGCCGGACGCGGCGCTGCAAAAGCCGCGCGGCGTCTTCGTCACCCTGCGCCGCGACGGCCGGCTCCGCGGCTGCATCGGCAGCATCTTCCCGCGCCAGCCGCTCGACCGCGCAGTCATCGCCAACGCCATCCACGCCGGCGTGGACGACCGGCGCTTCACACCGGTCACGGCGGACGAGTGCCCGTCTCTGACCATCGAAATCTCGGTGCTTACGCCCCCTGCGCCGGTCGCCGGGCCCGAGGCGATCCGCGTCGGCACCGACGGCGTGGTGCTCGGCAAGCAGGGACGCTCGGCGGTCTTCCTGCCGCAGGTCGCGACCGAGCAGGGCTGGAACCGCGAGCAGATGCTCACGGAGCTCGCGCGCAAGGCTGGGCTGTCGCCCGACGCCTGGCGCCAGGGCGCCGAATTCCTCGTCTTCCAGGCGGAGGTCTTCGGCGAGGAAGAGCGATGAGCCCCCTGCGCGCGCTGCCGGTCTTCTGCTACGGGCTCTTCACCCTGGCTGTCCAGACGCTTCTCTTCCGCGAGTTCCTGACGGCCTTCGAGGGCCACGACATCAGCGTCGGGCTCTTCTTCGGCTCGTGGTTCCTCTGGATCGCCGCCGGGGCGGCGGTCACGCGCCGCGGGTCGCCGGCCGCCGGCCGCCTGCTGCGCCGCCTCGATCTCCTGCTGCTGGCCTACCTGCCGGCGGCCGTGCTGCAGGCGCTGCTGACCGTGAATGCCCGCGGCCTGGCCGGCGCCCCGGCCTACCTGCTGCTGCCGCTGCGCGCGGCGCTGCCGCTGGCGCTGGCGATCAATGCGCCGGTGGGACTGATGACGGGCCTGCTTTTCCCGCTCGTCTGCCGCTGGGTGGGGGAGGGCGGCGGACGCGCCCCCGTGGCGCAGGTATATCGTCTCGAAGCCCTCGGCAGCCTGGCCGGCGGGGCGGGCGCCACGCTGCTGCTGGGCCTCGGCTGGCCGCCGGCGCGGCTCTTCCTGCTGCTGACAGTGCCGGTCGCGCTGGCCGCGGCCGCCGTGCGCCATGCCCGGACGCGCGGCTGGCGCTGGCTGCTGCTGCCGGCGCTGCTGCTGGCCGCGCTGGCCGCCGGCGCCGACCGGCCGCTCGACCGTTGGATGCAGCGCGGCAAGTGGGATCGCCTGCTGCCCGGCACGGATTTTGGCGGCGCCTTCCGCACGCCCCAGGGCGAGTATCTCCACGGAACCGTACAGGGACGATGGGTCGTGCTCCGCGACGGCGCCGCCTGCGAGACGCTGCCCTTCAGCGAGGGCGATGGACGTACCGCGGCCCTCGCCCTGTGCCAGCAGCCGCGCGCGGCGGACATCCTGGTGGTCGGCTCCGGGCTCGGCCTCTGCCAGGCGTTTCTTACGCTCGACTCGGTGCGGCAGATGGCCTGGGCTCAGGGCGACAGCGGCTTCATGCGCCAGATCGCCGCGCATGCACCGCCGCACTTGCGCGTCGCCGACCGCCGCCTGCGCCGTCTCGAAGGCGACCTCCGCGCGCGGCTGGCGGCGGAAGGCGCGCGCTACGACCTGGTGATCCTCAACCTCCCGGACACTACGCGCGCCGTCATGAACCGCTTCCACACGCTGGAGGCGTTCAGGATCATACGCGGGGCGCTGCGGCCGGGCGGCGTGCTGGCAGTGGCCGTTGGGGGCGGCGCCAACCGCATGGGAGACGAACGCCTGCTACTCGGCGCCGCGATGCGCGCGACGCTGCTGCAGGTCTTCCCGGATCTGGTGCTGGCGCCAGGCGAGGAGAGCTGGATGCTGGCCGCTGCGCCGGGCCTCCTTTCCGGCGACCCGCAGCTCCTGCAGGAGCGTTTGCAGGAACTGCCTGGCGCGGCGCGGCTCTTCCCGTCCGCGGCCCTGCACACAATCTACCAGCCGGAGCGCGCCGCCGCGGCCCTGGCGCGCTACGCGCACGCGCCGCTGCCCCGGCGGCTGCTGGTGAACCGCGATGCCCGCCCGCTGGCCACGCTCTACGGCCTGCTGCTCGCGGCGCGGCAGGCGGGGGTGCGGGGAGACATGGCGTGCTTCACGCGGCTGGCGCGCTCCGGTCCGCTGGTGCTGCTGGCGCCGTTCCTGGCGCTGGCCCTGCTGCATCCGCTCGCCGCGGCGCTCGCGCCGCGCACGGCGCGCGGCGTGGCGTCCGCCGCCACCTGGTTGGCCGCCGGTGCCGGCGCGGCGGGCATCGGCATCACGATCCTCCTGATGCATGCCTACCAGACGCGCTTCGGTTCGCTCTACCTGCACGTCGGCCTGCTCTCGGCCCTCTACATGGCGGGACTGGCCGTCGGTGCCGGCGCGGCCGCGGCGTGCCTGGCGCGGCGCTCTCCCTCGGAGCCTGTTGATGTATACGTCCTGCAACGGGCGCTTATCCTGGCGCATTGCGGCCTGCTGGCGCTGATCGGTTTCTGGCCGGAGGGCGCCTGGCATCCGGCGGCCTTCGCGTCGGCGTTCCTGCTCTGCGGCGGCTGCGCCGGCGGCTACTTCCCCCTGGCGGCCGGTCTGCTTTCGAATGCGGGCGCCGAGGATGGGCAGGCCGGCGGACGGCTGGAGACGGCCGACCATTTGGGCGCCGCCGCCGGGAGCCTGCTGACCGGCCTGCTGCTGCTGCCGCTGCTCGGCATGCGCATGGCGCTGGCGGCGCTGGCGCTGCTGCTGCTCGCCAACTTTCCCGTGCCGGTCCGGCGGCGGTGCGTGGTGCTGGAAACGGAGAAGGCGGAGGTGGCGCCGCTGACGGCGTGGCTGCGCCGTCTCGGCTACCTCCTGGCCGGGATCGGACTGACGCTGCTCATCGGCCACCGCCACTGGGCCGGACCGCTGCCGGCGGCGCCGGGAGCACTGCCGTCCGATGCGCTCAGCGTCGCGATGCCGGCGCCCGCAACGGTACACGCGGCAGCGTACGCGGGAGATGCGACGGAAGAGGCGGACGCGGCAGACATGGCAAACATGGTGGGTGTGTCGGACGTATTTGACTTGTCGGACAGGTCGAACAAACCCGGCTTGTCGGACGAACCCGGCAGACCGGTCGCGGCCGCCGCCGCCGAGGAGCGCGAGTCCGATGATTTGCGGCGCCTGCGCGCCCTGATTCGCGAGGGGCGGCTCTCCGACCACGAGGCCGAATTCTACCGCCGGGTAGAGGAATAATAATCGTTGCGGTGCAACAGGTTGAGGTCGGCGATCGCCGACCCGAGCTCCGGGGGCACCGGCGCCGCCGCGGCGCCGTCGCGCTTGAAGCGCACCCAGCAATCCTCGGTCGCGTTGCCGCATTGGCCCACCGGGCGCATGAAATGGTAGGCCTCGGAATCGCCGGACTCGTAGGCGCAGGGCAGCGGCAGGGAAACGCCCTGTCGCATGGCGTCCTTGAGCTCGTCGAGGTGCTCCGTGTAGACCTCGCGGGGATCGCACGCGTGGTGCCTGCAGATCGCGGAGGCCAGCCCGATGACCTCGCCCAGCATGCCGAGTGTCCGCATGACCCGGATCGCCGAGAAGGCCACTTGCGAGGCGCTCAGACAGCGCCCTCCGAGAAACAGGTTGCGCATGTCCCGCGCATAGAGGCAGCGGTACGGCACGGGATAGGGCTGCCCAATGCCGAGATGGTAGGCGCATGACTGGAACGCCTCGCCGAAGCGTTTCCGGTTCCCGGGGTCGGGGTAGTGCAAATCGATGCTCCAGCTGATCGAGGCCGTGCCGTCCTCGTAAGGTCGATGCTCAAGGAGGTCGTTCTGCGTCAGGATAACGTCGCCCCGGACCCGGTAGCTCTCGCGCTTGCCTCCGATCGGCGAGATCCACTCCAGATCGAGATTGCGCCACTCGTCCTTCCGGCGCGACCGGTTCTTCAGGAAGGACCAGTTCGCGTAGCACGTCATGAGCCCGTAGTCGCGGATGTGTTCGATCTCCAGAACCTGGTCGCGGTACTGGCCGGTTTCCCAGTCCCAGCAGCAGTTGAAGCGCGCGAGCGCGCGCTCCTCGTCGAAGGGGATGCCCCAGTCGATGTCGGGAAAGGGAATCTCGTGGTCGTGGCGGCGGGTCTCCCAGAGGGTGGAGTGGCCCATGACCATCCGATCGGAGACTTCGGGCGCCAGCGGCTCGTTGAAGACGGCGCGCGCCTCGCTGCCGTACATCGTCTCGCAGCCGGTGAGGCGCGCCAGCAGGGCGTCGCCCGTGCAGTCGGCGAAGAGCGCGGCGCGGCGGCGCGTCTCGCGTCCCGTGCGGACAGTCCGCGTGACCACGGCTGCGATCCGCTGCGGATCAGCCGGATCGGTCTCCACCGCGACCACGCACTCGTTCAGCAGCAGGTCGCGGCCCGGCGTGAAGAGCAGGCGCTTGCGGTCGTCCTCGAAGCGTTCCGCGTCCTTTGTCTGGCCCGGCGCCCCGTCTATCGGGCTGAGCGCCGCCGCGATGTTTCCCAGTGCCGGATAGGGCGGCAGGTGCACCTGGCCCCCGACCCAGACCCGGATCTCCGAGCTGCCGCAGCCGCCGACCACGCCGCGATCCTGGACGACGAGGATCTTCAGCCCCTTGCGCCTCGCGGCCAGCGCGGTGCAGAGTGCGGCGAAGCCGCCGCCGCAGACGATAAGGTCGTAGGTTGCGGGATCATCCTCGACGACCGTCCGGCAGCAGCGCCGCCGGAAGGCCGCGAGTGCGCGCGGCTCGTCCGGTGGGCGCCGGGCCGCGTCGCAGGTGAGGAAGACCGCATCGCAGCGCCCGTCAAACCCTGTCAGGTCATGCAGGGCGAGGCGGTGCGTGCCCGCGCCGAGCGAGCAGGCGCCGGCGTGCTGCCAGCCCCACTCCGGGCCGTTCGTGCCAAGCTCGTGCGCCAGCGGCTGGCTGTCGACCAGGATCTGGAAGCGTCCCGCGGGCGTGCCGCGTTCCCAGACGGCCGTCCAGTCGCGCGTGCGGGCGTAGACTTGCCAGACCCCCGCGGCCGCTGTCGTGAACCCGGTCTCGGCGTCGCGCACCGGCCGGCCGACCCCGTGTGCCAGCAGATAGGGTGAACCCATTGCCTCGATGCATTGCGTGTCGATTGTCCAGCCGCCGATGGACTCGAAGTTTTCCGCCTCGATCAGCAGATCCTGCATGGCACGGCCTCCTCCGCCGACCGTCACATGGGGGTGATTTCCTGGATCAGCGGCTGAATGGTGATATCGGGCACGACGAGGTGATCCGGCATCAGCAGCAGCGACTTGACCAGTTCGCCGAGCTCGTCCGGGCTGATGCACTGCGCGGCTTGCACCGGATCTTCGGCGGCGCCGCGGATGCCGGCGGCGACATTGAAACCGGTCTGCCCCCACGAGGGCGTCAGGCAGGTGACCCGCACGCCGTACGGGCGCACCTCGGTGTACAGACCGTGGCTGAACTTCGCCACGCCGGCCTTGGCCGCCGTGTAGACGCTCCAGGAGGGCCAGGCGTAGAGGGCGCAGACGCTGGAGATGTTGATGATGGCGCCCGACCGCTGCGCGCACATTATCCGGGCGGCGCGCGCGCAGCCGAGGATCACGCCGGTCAGGTTGGTGGCGAGGGTGGCGAGAATCGCCTCGTCCGTCTGCTCGGCCACCGGCGCGAGCAAGCCGCCGAAGCCGGCATTGTTGATCAGGACGTCGATCCCGCCCATCTGCTCCAGCACGGCGTCCCAGTCCGCGCCGAGCGACGCGTCGGCCAGCACCCCGTGGACTTTGAGCGCCGCAGCCGCCCGGTTAAGCCGGCCCTCATCGCGCCCCGTGATCCAGACGTCGCCGCCCGCAGCGGAAAGGCTTTTGGCCATGCCGTAGCCGTAGCCCGACGCGCCGCCCGTCACCAGAATCTTCTTTCCCTTCAGTTTCATTCCGGCTCCTTTGTACTGTCAGCAGCCCCGTCGCTACAGCATGATCGAACCACCCTCGGCCAGCAGGCGTCGCAGGGCGTTCGGGTCGACATCGGCGACCGCGCGGTTGTCGCGTGCGGCCAGAACACAAGCCACGCCGGCCGCCTCGCCGGTCTGGTTCAGGTTCACCATCACACGCACGGCGCTGAAGGCCGTCTTGTCGGCATCCAGCATCCGCCCGGCCACAACCAGGTTGGGCGCCGAGTCCTGGACGAGGCAGCGGAAGGGAATCTGGTAGAAGGTCGGATCCACCGGCAGCGGATCGCGCCAGCGGCCGGTGATGGCCGGCGAATGGCGGTTGGGGATGGTTTTCTCGGTGCCGTCGAGATAGCGGAAAGTGATGCCGGGCCCTTCGGCATGGTGCGTGTCCACCGGGTAAGTGCCGTTGGCGATGGCGTCCGGAAAGGGATAGCCGGAGAGCAGTTCGTCGCCTGTCAGGCAGTGGCGTGCCGCGATGCGCCGTGTCTCGCGGCCCCCGAGGGTGGCGGCCAGCGCCACCAGCCCCACCTGCGCGCCGGGGGGGCCGTGCCGGCGCAGGACGTCCAGAAACGCCCGGATCTTGCGCCGTCCCTCGATCTCGCCCCGCGTGAGCTGGTCGGCGTCGGAGACGTCGGTCTGGAACACATGGTTGTCGGCCCGCATCTGGATGTCATGCAGGCCCGGGATGACACTGCCCCAGCCCCAGTCCTCCTCCAGCCCGAAGGCCGGGCCGTGGCGGCTCATCGCCTGCGTCCAGTTGAACTCCTTCAGGGTCGCCAGCCCCTGGATTTTGGCGCATGTGGTCGGCGGCTGCAGCGCGCCCGCCTCGCGGCAGGCCACGCCCGCGCTCCGCGCCAGATCAGCGTCGCCCGTGGCGTCGATGAAGTACCCGGAGCGGATCGCCTGCCGTCCGTTCTTGTTCTCGACAATCACCGCGTGCAGGCGGCCCCCCTCTAACGCCGGGGCGGCGTAAAACGTGTGGAGGAAGGGAACGATGCGGTGCTCGACCACCAGTTCATCCAGTTCGATCTTCAGCTCCTCGGGGTTAAAGGCGAAAAAGCCGGCTTTGGCCGTGCTGCCCGTGACGGCGTCCCGCCGTGCCAGGCGTTCGATCACCTCCTGCGTCAGGCCGCCGATGATCTGCCGGCATCCATCTGTCGCATAGAGGCTGTGCCAGATGTTGACGCCGCCGGCGGTCGCCACGCCGCCGAAACAGTTCTGTTTCTCGACAAGCGCCACGCGCGCGCCGAGGCGCGCGGCGCGCACGGCCGCGAAGACTCCCGTGCAACTGCCGCCCACGACACAGATATCCGTCTCGTGGACGACGGGCAGCTCACGCGCCGGTTCTCTGATGAAAGACGTCATGCACCGATCGTAGCTGCTTCCGCGCCAAAGGGCAAAGAACTACTCACTCGGCCGGATATCCGACGGTCTGGGCGAAGACGATCTTGAGTGTGTCGGACAGGTGGAGCGCGGCGGCCAGTGCCGGACGGTCTACCATGCCGCGGACGACGGTCGCCAGACCCTCCGAGGCGCAGAAGAGGTAGACGTTCTGGCTGCTGAAGGCCGCGTCCGCACCGTAGTAGAGCGCCAGGTCACCGGCCGACGCGCCCTTCATCCGGGCCGGATCCGCCACAAAGACCAGATTGACCGGGGCCGTGGCGACGAACGGCTGCATGCCGGTGACCGCGCGGAAGTCGCCTTTCACGACGGCCTTCAGGAGGTTGGCCTTGGGCTCGTACCGGTACGCGCCTTCCGGCAGCACGACATAGACATCGATCTCCTGCCAGTTGCGTGCCGTGGGCGCCGTGCGCTTGCCGGAGTCGGCCCGGTTGATGCCGGCCGCCGCCCAGAGCAGATCCGACAACAGCTGTGGCGGCAACGGCCGCGGCTGGAAGGCCCGCATCGACTGGCGCTCCTTCAGGGCGGTCAGCAGCGGCTTGCCGCCCGCCATGCGCGGCGCGGGCAGCGCGAGATCCTCCAGCGGCGCCTCGGCGGCAACCACCGACAGCCCGACGGCGAGCGACAGGCAACCTATGGCGGTGAAGGCGGGATGCATGTGTACTTCTCCATATAGGGTGACCGAACAAAGGCGGAACCGATGACCGAGTATAGGGTTTCTGGCCTGTTCGCGCCAGACGAAAGTCCCGTTATTTGAACCATTGATTTGCCGGTAAACGGGCCGAGCAAGAGCGGCAACGGCTTGCAGCGCGCCAGCAATGCTGATATGATTCTGCCTTTGGCAATCCAGATTGCCAGCCACGTTCACCGGGTGCGGACGCTCTGTGTGTCCGCAGGCAACGAGATGGTCGGGCCGCCATCCATCAGTCCGTGCCTTGCACATTGTGCAGGCACACTACAACGATGGGTGGTGCGTTTATGGAAGATCGTTCCGTTCCCGGTCAAGACAAGAGCGCTGGGTGTCTCGCGCGGCTCTATTGGATGTTTGGCGGCAACGCGCTCTTTTGTTTCGCGCTCGTCGAACTGGCGCTGAAACACCCCCGCTTCCCCTCGCCGATGGATGCCCTCTGCCTCGTGGCGATGGCCTCCCTCGTGTACGTACGATACTACGATATCCGCCACTGCCGGGGGCTGACCGGCGAGGGCCAGCCCGCTTCGATGGATGACTGGCGGAAGTATGCACTGCGTATCTCGTCCGTCGGTATGGCCGCCTGGGCGGCGGTTCGCTTTCTGATCCCCCTGCTGTGAAGCCTCGGGGACTCGGCGTCGATCATCGGACCGCCGGCGAGGTCGGCAGGGAGCGTGGCAGATGTCAATGCCGAAAACTCTATTCCGCCCAGCGGGCCGCGCGCGCCACCGCCTTGTTCCAGCCGGCAAGCTGCTGCTGTCGCCAGGCCGCGTCGCGGACCGGCTCGAAGCGCCGCTCGACGGGCCGCGCGGCGAGCTGCTCCGGCGTCTGCCAGCCGAGGGCCAGCGCCGCCAGCGCCGCCGCGCCGATGGCGGTCGTCTCCCGGCAGGCCGGACGGTCGATCGCGACGCCGAGAAGGTCGGCCTGGAACTGCATCAGGAAGTCGTCGCCGGCGGCGCCGCCATCCACGCGCAGGGCGGCCAGCGGGCGGGCGGCGTCGGCCTGCATGGCCGCCACGAGGTCATGGCACTGGAAGGCGATGGCCTCCTCGGCGGCGCGGATGATCTGGCGCCGCCCCGTGCCGCGCGTCATGCCGACCAGCGTGCCGCGCGCGTACATGTCCC
>CAYPJN010000005.1:0-18013 GCA_964411055.1 uncultured Lentisphaerales bacterium
ATCGCGTCCGATCGCCGCCTCCAGCTTGTCCGCCGCCGCGAGCAGGCGCTTGTTAAGCGACGTCACGCGCCGCGCCAGTTTGACCACATGCGTCTCCCGTCCGTAGCCGCGCAGTGTGTCTGCGTAAGCCAGGCAGGCGGGGGCGAGCTGGGTGCGCACCATCCGCAGGGCGCAGGCGGCCTCGATCAGGATGGCCTTGTCGTAGGTCTCGGTGTAGATCTCGTACCGCGACAGGAGCTCGCGCTCCGTGAGAACTCCGTACTGCTTGAAGAGCGCCACCGTCGCGGGGCTGCGGAGCGCATCGAGTGCTTCGTGCGTGGTCATGGCGCAGGGCAGGCCTCGGCGCGCGGCCTCGGTGCGCCAGGCGGCGCTGTAGTTGTCGCCGTCGAAGAGAATGCGCTGGTGCTTCTTGAATATCTGTTTCAGCACGCTCCCAAGCGCCTCGTTGAAGGCCTCGCCCTGGGCCTGGCGTTTTTCGATCGCCGTGCAGACCTGGTCGATGCCCCAGGCGACGATAGTGTTCAGCGCCACGTTAGGTCCCGCGCAGCTCTGGTTGGAGCCGACGGCGCGGAACTCGAACTTGTTGCCCGTGAAGGCCAGCGGCGAGGTGCGGTTGCGGTCGGTCACGTCGCATGGCAGCGGCGGTATCGTGGAGACGCCCACCTGGATCGTGCCGCCGCTCTTGCTCGACTTCGCGCCGCCATTCTGCAACTGCGCGATGATGTCGGTGAGCTGCTCGCCGAGGAAGATCGACATGATGGCGGGAGGCGCCTCGTTGGCTCCGAGGCGGTGGTCGTTGCCGGCCGTTGCGACCGTGGCGCGCAGCAAATCGGCGTAGGTGTCAACACCTGCGACGATGGCCGCAATGGTTGCGAGGAACTTGGCGTTGTCGTGCGGTGTCTCACCCGGTGAGAGCCAGTTGCGGCCGTCGGGACCGGTCACGGACCAGTTGTTGTGCTTGCCCGAGCCGTTGATGCCGGCAAAGGGCTTCTCGTGCAGTAGGCAGACGAAGCCGTGTTTTTCGGCGACTTCCTGCAGCACCTGCATGGCGATCATGTTGTTGTCGGTCGCCAGGTTCTGGCGTTCGAAGACCGGCGCCAGTTCGAACTGGCCGGGCGCGACCTCGTTGTGGCGCGTTTTGGAGGGCACGCCGAGCCGCCAGAGCTCGGCATCGACCTCCGCCATGAAGGCCAGCACGCGCGGCCGCACGTGGCCGAAGTAGTGGTCCTCCATCTGCTGGTGCCGGGCCGAGCGGCAGCCAAAGAGCGTGCGCCCGGTCTGCCGCAGGTCGGGGCGCTGCAGGTAGTGCTCTCGGTTGACCAGGAAGTACTCCTGTTCTGGGCCGAGCGTCGCGTAGGCGTGGCCCGTCTCCTCAACGCCGAAGAGCCGCGCCATGCGCTTGACCTGCTGCGCGAGCGCATGACCCGAGCGCAGGAGCGGGGTCTTCTTGTCGAGCGCCTCGCCGTGGTAGCCGCAGAAGACGGTGGGAATGCAGAGCACGGCCACGCCGCGGGTCTCCTTGACAAAAGCCGGGCTGGTCGGGTCCCACGCCGTGTAGCCGCGGGCCTCGAAGGTGGCGCGCAGACCGCCCGAGGGGAAGCTCGATGCGTCGGGCTCGCCCTGGGTGAGCTCGCGTCCGGAGAACCGCGATAGCACTCCGCCCTCGCCATCGGGCACGAAGAAGGCCTCGTGCTTCTCGGCCGTCGCTCCGGTCAGCGGCTGGAACCAGTGAGTGAAGTGCGTGGCGCCCTTCGAGAGGGCCCAGGTCTTCATGGCGTCGGCGACCTCGTCGGCGATGGCCGGGTCGATGGCGTCGCCGCGGACGAAGGTGGCGTAGAGCGAGCGGTAGGTGGCGTCGGAGAGGTAGTTCCGCATCACGTCGATGCTGAACACGTTCTCGCCGAAACCGCTCAGCAGGCGTTCGGGGTTCGGGCTGTTGGGGTTCGTCTTCATGTGTGTCCTCCGGATGCCTCCCTGGAACCGCGGGTCGCGGACTCGCGGGTTATCATGTCGCGGAACCGCTGGAAGAGGGGCGCCGGATCATGCGGTCCGGGCGCGCCTTCGGGGTGGTACTGCACCGAGAAGGCGGGCGCGCCGCGCACCCGCAGCCCCTCGACAGTCCCGTCGTTCAGGTTGAGATGGGTGATCTCGGCGGTTTGCGGGTCGAGCGACGCCGCTTCGACCGCGTAGTTGTGGTTCTGAGATGTGATCTCGACCCGCCCGGTCGTCAGGTCCTTGACGGGGTGGTTGCAGCCGTGGTGCCCGAACTTCAGGCGGTAGGTGCGGGCGCCGAGCGCCAGGCCGAGCAGTTGGTGCCCGAGGCAGATGCCCATGAGCGGCACCCGGCCCAGCAGGGTGCGGATGTGATCGACTGCCGATCCGAGGGCGGCCGGATCGGCCGGTCCGTTGGAGAGGAAGACGCCGTCGGGCTTCAGGGCGAGTGTCTCGGCCGCCGTCGTCCACGCCGGCACCACGGTGACGCGCATCCCCAGGCGCCGCAGGTGGCGCAGGATGTTCCACTTGATGCCGAAGTCGTAGGCCACCACCGCGAGGTCGGCGGCGGGCAGGGCACTGGCCAGTCCCCAAGAGCAGGTCAGGCGGCTGTCCGGATCCCAGACGTAGGACGCGCGGCAACTCACCCCGGTGGCGTAGTCCTGGCCGTCGAGGCCGCTCCACTCCCGCGCGCGGCGGATCCCTTCCTCCACGGGCGTCGCGCCGGTGGGGGAGAGAAAGGCGCGCTGTGTGCCCCGTTCGCGCAGCAGGAGGGTCAGCGCGCGCGTGTCGATTCCGGCGAGGGCGGGGACATCGTGGGCCGCCAGCGCGGCCTGCAGCGACTCTTCGGCGCGCCAGCTGCTCGGCTCGTTGGCGTCGTGGATCAGCAAACCGGAGGCGAAGAGCTTGCGCGACTCCCGGTCGGCGGCGTTGAGGCCCACGTTGCCGATCTCGGGACAGGTGAGCGTGACGAACTGGCCCGCATAGGAGGGGTCCGACAGGATCTCCTGGTAGCCGGTCATGCCCGTGTTGAACACGGCCTCGCCGACGCACTCGCGCGGCGCGCCGATGGAATAGCCGCGGAATACGGTGCCATCCTGGAGGGCCAGGTAGGCGCGCCGCTCGCGGCGGGCCTTCCAGTGCCAGCGGTCGTTGTGGATAGACGGCGTCATGGAGTCCGCGTGGGGTTCGACGTGTGGGTTCCGGGTTGCGCCGCACGCGCGGCGCCGGGGGCCTTCAGGAGCGCGGGCGACTGGGCGTGGTATTCCTGCAGCGTCCTGACCTTGATGTGGCCGCGCGAGGTCCGCAGCGCCTTGAGCCCGCTGATGGACCAGCGCAGGCCGTTGAGCGTCGTGGTCAGGGGCACGCCCCGGATGGTGGCATGGGCGCGCATGCGCACCTCGTCCCACATGGGGTCGGCGCCCGAGGTGGGGGTGCTGACCATCCAGCCGACGGACTGGGTCTCGACCAGGTCGATGGCGTTGGGGCGTCCTTTGGAGATGCGGAACACGGCGCGGGTGTGCAGACCCGCCTCCCAGAGCGCGGTGCTGGTGCCGAGCGTGGCGTAGAGCTCGTAGCCCAGATGGAGGAGCTGGCGTGCCAGCGGCACGAGGTCGGGCTTGTCGGCGTCGCGGACGCTCACGAAGACGCTGCCCTTGCGCGGGAGGCGGTTGCCGGCGCCCATCTGGCTCTTGATATAGGCCAGTCCGCAGTCCGCGTCGATCCCCATGGCCTCGCCCGTCGATTTCATCTCGGGGGTCAGCACCACGTCGATGCCGGGGAATCGCGAGAAAGGGAAGACGGCCTCCTTGACGGCGAAGTGATCGGGCACGAACTCGCGGGTGAAGCCGAGGGCCGCCAGCGAGTCGCCCGCCATGACGCGCGCCGCCAGCTTGGCCAGGGGGACGCCGGTCACCTTGCACACGAACGGCACGGTACGCGAGGCGCGGGGATTGACCTCGAGCACGAAGACCTCGCCGTCCTGCACGGCGAACTGGACATTCATCAGTCCGCGAACGTTGAGCGCCCGGGCGAGGGCATGCGTCTGGCGCCGGATCGCCGCCTTGACTGCCTTGCTCAGCGTCGGCGCGGGAATGATGCAGGCGCTGTCGCCGGAATGTATCCCGGCCAGCTCGACATGCTCCATGACCGCGCCGATCACGCTGGTCTCGCCGTCGGCGATGCAGTCGACATCCACCTCCTGCGCATTGAGGAGGAAATGGTCGATCAGGACGGGGCGGTGCTCCGAGACCTCGACCGCCGTGGCCATGTACTTGCGGAGGTTCTCGACATCGTGGACGATCACCATCGCCCGGCCGCCGAGGACGAAGCTGGGGCGCATCAGCACGGGATAGCCGATCCGGGCGGCGATCTCCTCGGCCTGCCCGATGGTGGTCGCCAGGCCGTTGGGCGGCTGGAGCAGGCCGAGACGGGTGGCCAGTTCCTGGAAGCCCTTGCGGTCCTCGGCGGCGTCGATGCTGTCGACCGGGGTGCCGATGATGTTGACGCCGTTCTCGGCCAGGGCGCGCGCCAGGTTGAGGGGCGTCTGGCCGCCGAACTGGACGATGGCGCCGGTGCAGCCCTCGGCCTGGTAGACGGCCAGCACGTCCTCGAGCGTCAGGGGCTCGAAGTAGAGGCGGTCGCTGGTGTCGTAGTCGGTGCTGACGGTCTCGGGGTTGCTGTTGACCATCACGCTGAGGTAGCCGGCGTCGCGCAGGGCGAAGCTGGCGTGTACGCAGCAGTAGTCGAACTCGATGCCCTGCCCGATGCGGTTGGGGCCGCCGCCCAGGATCATCACCTTGCGTTGCGAGCCGGGCACGGTCGTCGCATCCCCGCCGTCGATACGGTCGGCCGGAACGTCGGCCGCGTAGGTCGAATAGAAGTAGGGCGTCACGGCGCGGAACTCGGCGGCGCAGGTGTCGACCAGGCAGAAGGCGGGCCGCAGGCCGAGGCGTTCGCGCGTCCGGCGGACGTCGGCCTCGGGCGCGTCCAGCAGCCAGGCGAGCTGCCGGTCGCCGTAGCCGAAGCTCTTGGCCTGGCGGAAGAGGGCGGCGTCGGCGGCCAGTCCGGCCAGCGACCCGGCCGAACGGATCTCGTCCTCGTAGGCCGCCAGTTCCTCCAGGTGGCGCAGAAACCAGGGGTCGATGCGGCTGGCGGCCGCGACGCGCGCGACGCTCCAGCCGCGGCGGAAGGCTGCGCGCAGCAGATAGATCCGGTTGGGATGGGGTCGGGCGAGCCCCGCCGCCAGCGCGTCGTCGTCCAGCGCCTCGAAGGGTGCGTCCTTGCCGTCGGCGCCGAAGCCGGCGCGGCCGGTCTCGAGCGAGCGCAGCGCCTTCTGCAGGCTCTCCTTGAAGGTCCGGCCGATGCTCATCGTCTCGCCGACCGACTTCATCTGGGTGCCGAGGGTGTCGTCGACCGGATGGAACTTCTCGAAGGTGAAGCGCGGTATCTTGGTGACCACGTAGTCCAGCGCCGGCTCGAAGCAGGCCGGGGTCTCGCGGGTGATGTCGTTGCGCAGCTCGTCGAGCGTGTAGCCGACGGCCAGCTTGGCGGCGATCTTGGCGATCGGAAACCCGGTCGCCTTGGAGGCCAGGGCGCTGGAGCGCGAGACGCGCGGGTTCATCTCGATGACTACCATCCGCCCCGTGGCCGGGTCGAGCGCGAACTGCACGTTGGATCCGCCGGTCGTCACGCCGACGGCCTGCATGACCGCCAGGGCGCCGTCGCGCATCGACTGGTATTCCCGGTCGGTGAGAGTCTGGGCCGGGGCGACGGTGATCGAGTCGCCGGTGTGGACGCCCATCGGATCGAGGTTCTCGATCGAGCAGACGATCACGCTGTTGCCACGGGAATCGCGCATGACCTCGAGCTCGAACTCCTTCCAGCCGGCGATCGACTCCTCGATCAGCACCTCGGAGGTGGGGCTGTAGAAGAGGCCGCGCTGCACGATTGCGTCGAAGGAATCATCGTCGTGGGCGGTGCCGCCGCCCGTGCCGCCCAGCGTGAATCCGGGGCGGATGACCAGCGGGTAGCCGAACTGCCGGCGGAGGCGCCGGGCCTCTTCCAGCGAGTGCGCTGAGGCGCCCCGCGGCACATCGAGACCGATCCCCCCCATGATCTGCTTGAACAGCCGACGGTCTTCCGCCCGCTCGATGGCCACCGCCGAGGCGCCGATGAGCTCGACGCCGTATTTGTCCAGCACGCCGCTCCGGTGCAGTTCCATGGCCAGATTCAAGGCGGTCTGCCCGCCCAGCGTCGGCAGCAGGGCATCGGGAAGCTCGCGCCGGATGATCGCCGCCACCACGTCGGCCGTCAGGGGCTCAACATAGGTGCGGTCCGCGAACTCCGGGTCGGTCATGATCGTCGCCGGGTTGCTGTTGACGAGGACGACGCGGTAGCCCTCCTCGCGCAGGGCCTTGCAGGCCTGCGCGCCGGCATAGTCGAACTCGCACGCCTGCCCGATCACAATCGGACCTGAACCGATCAGCAGGATCGTCTGGATGTCGTCGCGTCTGGGCATGTCAGCTCCACGGATGGGAGCGACGGCCTTCCGGCACACGCCGCCCCGCACGCGACAGTCATCGCAGGCGCCATGCCAACGGCGGCATACGGCGCGCAGGCTGGGAAAATGGCTTTCAGCGAGCCATGTGCGCCCCGGTACCTGACAAAACTGTTGGGGTCTTAAGGCTTCCAGAGACAAAAGTGTCGCAGATGCTACGCTGTCGCTTGGCTAAGCCGTCACTTTCCGCTATGCTATGCCCCATGACGCAAACCCTTTCCCGGCCGCCACGTCTGCGGCTGGGCGATTACTACTTGCTCGAAGGCCTCAACTCGGCCTCCGCCTCGCTCTTTCTGCTGGCGATCTACTTCTGGACGCAAGCGCGCCTGGGCTTCGGCGACGCCGACAACCTGCTGCTCGGCTCGCTGCAGGGGCTGACCTACATCGTCTTCTCGGTCATCGGCGGGCGCATGGCCGAACGGCGGGGCTACGACCGCCTCTACGCCTGCGTGCTGGCGCTGGCCGCGCTGGCCCTGTCGCTGCTGCTGATGCGGCCCACGGCACGCATGGTTTACGTGGCCATCGCGCTCTACACTGTGGCGATTGCCGGCACCTGGCCCGCGCTCGAGGCCGCCATCGCCCACGTCGCGGGGCGCTTTTCCACGGCGCAGCGGATGGCCTTCTACAACGTGGTCTGGTCGATTTCCGGCACGGCCGGGATTTTTCTCAGCGGCGCCCTCTTCCGCTGGCGGGCGGGGGCGGTGATCGTGCTGCCCCTGCTGGGGCACCTGCTGCAACTGGCCTGCATCGCGTTCTGGCGCAGCCGGGCGAGGGCCGTCGCCGCCGCAAGCGCGGGATCTACCCCTCCCGCTGCCGCACATGCCAGACGCTCGCCGCGCTTCCTGAAGGTGGCCTGGCTGGGCAACATGCTTGGCTATCTGGTGGTCTCCAGCGTCAGCGCCCTGGCGCCGCACATCGGCCAGCAACTGGGGCTCGACGCGCGCGTCAGCATCTGGCTGGTCTGCGCGATGTTCCTCGCGCGCGGCCTCACCTTCGTCGGCCTGGGCGTCTGGGAGTGGTGGCACTACCGCTGGTCGCTGCTCATCGGCTCGATCCTGCTGATTCCCGCCGGGCTGGCGGTGGTGTTCTTTGGCCAGGGGCTCTCGCTGGTGCTGCTCACATTTATCGCCATGGGCTGGATGCTGGGGCTGGTCTATTCCTCATCGCTCTTCTACTCGATGGACATCGGCGCGAACAAGGGCGAGAACGGCGGCAGCCACGAGGCCATCCTCGGGGGTGGACTCTTCCTGGGGCCGCTCGTGGGCGTCTTCGGCGCGCGCTGGCTGCCGGCGCTGGCCGGCATGCCGGCTTGGCAGGGCGCCGTGGGCGCGAAACTGGCGATACTGGGCTTCTACTGGCTGGTCGCCGGGTGCGGCCTGCTCGTACTGGCGCGGCGGCGGCACCCGGCCGCCGTGACCGGCACGGTTGAACTGGAAAGGGTCGCATCATGACCAAGAACGCGAATCTTCCCAAGGCCTCCGCCAAGGACATCGCGGGGCATCTGCGGATGCTGACCGAGACGATCGGCGTGCGGCTGGCGGGGTCAGCCGCCGAGCGCGCTGCGGCCGAATATCTGGCCGGCGCCGGCGCCGCGCTGCCCGGCGCCACGGTGGCGGTCGAGGAGTTCCCGGTCTGGGAGCGACATGTCACGCGCGAGTCGCTCGACATACGGATCGGCGGCCGATGGCAAGCCTTCGGCTGCTCGCTCTTCGGCGCGGCGCCCTCCACCGGGGGGCGCGTGATCGAGGCGCCGCTGGTCTTCTTCGACACGGCGACGGGCTACCAGCGCAAATCGCTGGCCCACCTGAAGGGCGCGGCCGTGGTGCACCTCGGCTGCCATATCGAGACGCCCGACCACTACCGGCGCCTGATGGCCGCGGAACCGGCCTTCCTGCTTTTCGTCGACATCCGCTATCCCGGCGCGGTGCCGCTGGCCGACGGGCTCTTCCCGGCATATGTCCACGCCCATGGAGCGCTTCCCTCCATGAACGTAGCCTACCAGGACGCCTGGCGCTGGAAGCGCGATGGCGCGGCGCGTGCCCGGCTCTGCGTCGGGGGAAGCCGGCGGGAGAGCCGCTCCCAGAATGTCGTCATCGAACTGCCGGGACGCGATCCGGAGTCCGGTGTGCTCTATGTCGGCGGCCACCACGACACGCAGGCGGGCACGGTGGGGGCCGACGACAACGCCGTCGGCTCCGCCTCCGTGCTCGAACTGGCGCGCATGCTGGCCGGCCGGCGGCTGCGGCGGACGTTGCGGCTGATCAGTTTCGGCGCCGAGGAGCAGCTCTCCGTGGGCAGCGCCGCCTACGTGCGCCGCCACCGCCGGGAAGTGGCGCGCGACGGGCGCTTCATGTTCAACATCGACGGTTCCGGCTCGGCCCTGGGCTGGCTCAACATTATCTACAATGGCCCGGCGGGGCTTTCGCGCCTGCTGGCGCGGATATTCCACAGCCACGATCTCCACTACATCCTGCAGCAGGAGGTCTTGCCCTATACGGATCAGTTCCCGTTCGCGGCGGCGGGGGTGCCGGGCCTCTGGCTGAGCCGACGCAACTGCGCAACGGGGGTCTTTTATCATCATCGCGCGGATGATACAATCGAGCATCTCGATCCAGCCCTGATCGCCACGCAGCTCGATGCCGTCGCCGCCTTCCTGACACAGGTGGCGGACGCGCTACCGGGCGCCGGGACGTGGGAGATTCCCCCGCAGATGCGTCGCGAGATCGCGCGCGTCTGGCGCGACCTCTACGGGGGCTGGAAAGGATTCACCTGAGGCCGGGTCGCCCGGGCACGGGAAACGGACGTAAGTGGCGCTACATAGAATAATATCGGCGGCAATTCTGAGCCTGGCGCTGGCGGCGCTGCCGCTGCGTGGCCAGGAGACGGTGGCCTCTATCCGGGAGGCGGCCTTCCGCCGTTTCGTCGGCGGCGAGTTTGCCGAGGCTTTACCCTATTTCGAGCAGCTCATCGAGATCCAGGGCAGCAGCCAGGCTTCGCAGATCCAGGCCGGGATGGAGCGCGTCTTCTACAACGCCGCGATGTGCCAGTTCCTGACCGGCAATTTCGCCGGCGCCGAGGAGGCCTTTGTCCGCTACAACAAGAAATACCCGCGCGGCACCTATCTGCACGAGTCATACGTATTCATCGCCGATGCCCAGCGCTTCGCCGGCCGGTTGGACCAGGCCGTCAGGAGCTACGGGGCGGCGCTCAAGCGCTTCGCCTATCCCGTCGACCTGCGCACCGACATACATGCCGCCATCGCCCGCTGCCATCTGGCCCGGGGCGACTGGGCCAACGCGCGTGAGCCGCTGCGCAAGGCCTTCCAATGCGCGCCCGACTTCCTGCGCCGCAGCCGTGCGGCCACCCTGCTGGCGACAGCCTACCTCAAGACGCTCGATCTCGACCCGATCTATCCCATGGTGCCATACCTGCTGACGCGCGACTCGCTGGCCGCGCGCTCGATCGCCTTCAACATGGCGGCGATCGAGGCCGGCGACGCGCTCTTCAGCGAGGAGCGCTACCGCGAAGCCTTCTGGATCCACCGGCTGGTCTACCCGCACGATGAGGTGCAGAGCCGTACGGAAAGCTTCCTCGAACAGCTCCAGGTCATGGTCGCCGAGGCGCAGCAGGACACGCCCGACCCGCGCCGCCTGATGCGCCTCAATGAGTGGGTGGCCGACACCGAGGCCGAACTGCAGGCGCTGCGCGACCAGGTCGAGAACTACGATCCCGAACTGCACTACCGCATCGCGCGGGGCTACATGGAGGCGCGGCGCTACCGCGAGGGCTGCGAGCTCTTCCTCTACCTGCACCGTGCCGGCGGCGAGGAGCGCGCCGAAGAGGCGCTCTACCTCGCGTTCGTCTGCGCGGCCAGCGTCCCGTCCCCCGGCCGCGCCTACGAGATCGCGCGGCGCTACATGGACGAGTACCCGGGCGGGGAGTGGTACGACACGCTGACGCTGGCCGCGGGGCAGATGCGCGCCCGCGAGCCCGACTGGCCGGAGGTCATCCGCCACTTCAGCGAGGTGCTGCAGGTCAAGCCGGGACACCAGTCCGCCGCGGAGTGCCTCTACCTGCTGGGCTACGCCCACTTCATGGAGGAGCAGTTCGAGCAGGCGCGCGTGCGGCTGCTCGAACTGCGGACGCGATTTCCCAAGAGCGACCTCATGGACGACGCGCTCTACTGGAGCGCCATGTCGGCCATCTTCGCGGGCGACTTCGAGACCGGCGCCCGCGAGTTCGAGGCGCTGCTGCAGCAGTTCCCCGAAACACTCTACGGCACCGACGCCGCCTACCGCCTCGGTGTCTGCAACTATGCACTGGGCGACTACGAGCGCGCCGAGCAGCGGCTGGCGGCCTTCCAGCTCAAGCACCCCGGCCATGCCCTGGCGGCCGAGGCGCAGATGACGCGCGGCGACATCGCCGGCGCTGTGGGCCGCGTGGACGACGCAATCCGCCATTACCAGGCGGCCATGAACTCCTCGACCAACGTTCTGAACATCGAGCAGTTCAACCACTGCGCCTTCCAGGCAGGGCAGATACTCTACGACCACGAGCGCTACGCCGACCTCCGGGCCCACTTCCAACGCTACCTCGAACAGGCGCGCGAAGGTTCCAACGCGCCTCTGGCGATCTACTGGATCGGACGCGCGATGTGGCAGATGAACGAGCGCATGGGCACGGTGCGCTTCTACCGTGACGCCGCCCTGAAGCATGGGCGCGACCGCCTGGCGGTCGGCGTCGACATGATCCTCGACGAGTGGGTCGCCGCCACGCGCAAGCTCTCCCCGGACGAGTCCGCCGTGGCCTGGAAGGACATCGAGCTGACCGTCCGCGCGGCGCGCGACAGCGGCGACCGCGTCGCGCAGCTCCGCTTCCAGCGGCTGCTGCTGTACCATCCCGACCTGCAGCCCTCCGCCCGCGAGCGCCTGCTGGACCTGCTCTGCACCAGTTCCAACATTCCCCACGCAAGTCCCTCGGTTCTCGAGACCATGCTGGCGACGGCGCGCGCGCGCAACCAGGACGCGCTGGCCGTGCAGACCGCCCGCGCCGTCATCGCCGACTTCACGGAGACCGACTACGCCCTGGACGCGCGCATGTTCCTGGCCCGGCGGGCGATCGTACTCGCGCGGGCCGAGCCCGCCGGCTCGACCAGGGTGCAGGCGCTCTTCGACGAGGCGGTCGGCCACCTGCAGGTCATCCGCGACGTGTACGCCACCAGCGGCGAGGCCGCCGAGGCGCTGCTGGCGCTGGGCGAGATCTACACCCTGCAGCACAAGACCGACGAGGCCGACCAGTGCTTCAAGGACGTGCTGGGCGTCCGCGGCTGGCGCAACCTCTGGCCGCGCGCCCTGCTGGGACGCGGCGCCTGCGCCGAGGCGCGCCGGGAGTGGATCCGCGCCTCGGCCTTCTACGAGCGCATCTATGTCCTATACATCGGCCACCGCGAGATCGCCGCGCAGGCTTACTTCCGGCGCGCCGAGTGCCTGCACCGGGGCTACGAAGACGCCAAGGCCGTCGAGACGCTCAAGGCCCTGCTCGCCAATCCCGATTTCGAGGCCTTTCCGGAGTACGAGAAGGCCCGCCAACTGCTCGCGCGCCTAGGAGGTTCCGCATGACGCCGGTGACCAGAAAGCGAAGCGGCGCATCCGGTCGCGGCGCGGCCGCGCTCGCCTCCGCCCTCCTCCTGGCGGCCCTCGCCGGGCGGGCGCAGATCGCCGCGCCCCGCCGGAGCGCCGACACGCGTACCGTGACGACGGGGCCGGTGAAGGTCCGCCTGTGGAGCGAGAAGGGCAAGTGGGACGCCGTGCTCGTCGGCCGCACGGAGACGCATCTCCTGACGGCGCCGGATGCCGCCGGCGGCGCGACGCGCATCGAGACCGCGCAAGTCTCCGGCGCCGCCTTCGCCATCGAGTACAACCGCTTCGAGGCCATGCGCGCCCTGCACCGCCAGGACTGGGCCACGGCCATCCGCCTGCAGTACAAGGCCTTCGAGCCCACGTTCCCCTACCTCGACCTGCCCAACAACAACGCGGCCGAGGGGGCCATGGAGCTGGGTACGACCATGCTGCGGGCAGCGACGCGCTCCCTGCGCGAGGCCGCCGACGACGCGGGCCGCGAGCGTGCCCGCAAGCAGTTCGAGTCGGCCTACGCCGTCTTCCAGCACTGCGCGAAGATCGCGTGGAGCAGCCTCGGCCTGCTGGGGTCGCTGAAGGGCTGCCGCTGCCTCATCGGCATGGGACAGCCGCGCAACGCCTGGTTCCAGCTCCGCGCGCTCGACGAGCCGGTGGCCGGCGACGCCGCCTACGGCCACTACTGGCTCGTCCAGGCGGAGCTGCACGCGCTGACCAACGGCTACGCGGCGGCCATGGACGCCAGCATCAAGTCGCTCTGCTTCGAGAACAAGGACGTGGAGACATTCCCCGACGCGCTGCTGCTCTCCGCCCGTTGCTACGAGGCGCTCGGCGAGCCCTACCGCGCACGTGACGTCTACTACGAGGTCGCCCGGCTCTTTCCCCGGACCGACTGGTCGGACGCCGCCGCCGAGCGCCTGCGGGCGCTCATGGCCGCCGGCGCGACGCGCGCGGCGGAGGCCGCGTCGGTCGAGAGCGCCTTCCTGGGGATCGACGAGGACATGAACGCCCTGGTGGAGGCCTATCTCGCCGAACAGGCGAAGACGCCCGCCGACGCCGGGGAGGAGACCGAGACCGAGTCGGAGGTGGTTGACCGCCAGGCGCCTGCCGGCCCCTGAGCGGCACGCAACTTTAAAGCCCAACAAGGAACCCACATGAACATGAAACAACGCCAATCGCTTTTCGCGGCCGCGACCCTGCTGGTGGCCGCGACGGCCATCGTCGCGCGGGCGCAGGCCGCGGCGCCGGCCGCCGCGGCGCCCGAGGGACAGTGGAACACGCTCTGGGACTACTGGAAGGTCGGCGGGTTCGCCATGTACCCGATCGGCCTCTGCTCGGTCGGGGCCGTGGCGCTGGCCGTCTACTGCTGGCTGCAGTACCGGGCCGTCAAGATGACCCAGCCGCACCTCGTGCCACTGCTCAAGGAGGCGCTGGCGCGCCTCGACATCGTCCAGGCCCGGGGCATCTGCAGCGGCGCGCCCGGCATGCTCGCCAACATCCTCGGGGCGGGACTCTCGCGCGTGGACGAGCACGGGCCCGACGCGGCGCGGATCGAGAAGGCCATGGAGGAGGCCTCGGTCGAGGAGGTCAACGAGGGTCTGAAGCCGCTGACCTACCTCTCGGTGATTTCGCAGGTGGCGCCGATGTTCGGCCTGCTGGGCACCGTCACCGGCATGATCGGCGCCTTCAACAAAATCGGCCTGGGCGGCATGGGCGATCCCGAGAAGCTGGCCGCCGACATCGGCGAGGCCATGATCACGACGGCCTCCGGGCTGATGGTGGCCATTCCCGCGATTTTCGCTTACTTTGGCTTCAAGGCGCAGTTCACGGCCAACCTCGCGCGGATCAACTCCGTCGCCGGCGAACTGGTCCACACGCTGGACGCGGCCTACCGCAAGGCGGGACACGCGGACGAAACCGCCGTTGGGCAAGTGGTCTAGGCGGGGCGGGAGACGGCCATGCGCATGCCGATCGAACAGCAGGAGGAGACCAAGCTGCAGATGGCGCCCATGATCGACATGGTGTTCCTGCTGATCATCTTCTTCATGACGGCCTCGCACCTGAGCTCGCAGAAAAACATGGATCTCGACATTCCGGACGCGCGCAGCGGCACCGTGCCGAAGGAGCGCCCGGATCGCTGGACGGTCAACATCCTGCGCGACGGATCGGTCTTCAGCGGCCAGCAGCCGGTCAGCCTCGACGAGCTGCGCGCGCGCGTCGCCGCGCGCGTGCAGGCCGAGCCCGACGTCAAGGTCTACCTGCGGGCCGACAAGCTGACGCCGCACCGCCAGGTGCGACTGGTGATGAACGCCATGGCCGAGGCGGGCGTGGGCGACTTCATCTTCGGCGTCTTCTCGCCGGCGGTGGAGAGGGGAGGGGAGCCATGAAGGTTCGTCTGCCGGCCGCCGAGGAGCCCGAGCTCAGCATGGCTCCGCTTATCGACATGACCTTCCTGCTGCTGATCTACTTCATCTGCACGTGCAGCCTAATCATGCCCGAGGCCGACCTGGGCATCCGCCTGCCCGGGATGGTCGCCCAGGCGACGACCGTCGACATGCCGGACGAGCAGATGATCGAGGTGCGCGGTAACGGGCAGGTCTTCCTCAACGACCGCGAGTTCGACGCGCCATCATCGCAGGAGCTGCCGGAGCTGCTGCGCACGCTGCGGCAGTACAAGGCCTCCTCCGAGGCCGCCGGCAACCAGGCACTGATAACGATCTGGGCCGACGACCAGACCCCGCACCAGCGGGTGGTTGATGTAATGAACGCCTGCGCCGCCGCGCGCATCAAGGACATCTCCTTTGCCGGAGGAACACAATAGCATGAACAAGACCATGGACCTGAAGCTCGATCCCGTAACGGGGCGCTGCCAGTGGGGCGAAACCTCCGGACGGCCCTTCCGGCTGCTGGTCTCGGGCGACATCTGCCCGCACCAGCACACGGCGGCCCGCGTGCTGGCCGGCGAGAGCGCCGCCATCCTGGCCGACATCTCCGGGATGCTGGCGGACAAGGACCTCTCGATCGTCAATCTCGAGGCCCCGATGACGGACCGGCCGGCCCCGATCGACAAGACCGGCCCCAACCTGATCGTGCCGCCGCGCTCCGTCGAGCTGCTGCGCGCCGGCGGCTGGGACATCGCCTGCTGCGCCAACAACCACATTGGCGACCAAGGAACGGCCGCCATGCTGCAGACCCTGCGGCTCCTGGCGGAGAACGGCATCGCCTCCGTCGGCGCCGGCAGGAACCTGGATGAAGCGCGCCAGCCACTTTTCATCGAGCGGAACGGCACGCGCGTGGCGGTCCTGGCGCTCGCCGAGCATGAGTTCGGGACGGCGACGCCCTCGGCGCCCGGCGCCAATCCGCTGGAGCCGCTCAGGAACATCAGCCAGATCCGCGAGGCCGCCCGACAGGCTGACATCGTGATCGTGCTGATCCACGGCGGCAACGAGTTTTTGCCGGTGCCGGCGCCGCGCGTCATCGACACCTACCGCGCGTTCGCCGAGGCCGGCGCCAGCGCGGTCATCGGCGGCCACACCCATTGCCCGCAGGGCTTCGAGCTCTGGCACGGCGTGCCGATCGTCTACAGCCTCGGCAACCTGCTCTTCGACATTGACTCCACCGGCCTGCCGCAGGGCGGCTACAACTGGTGGACCGGACTGAGCGTGCGGATCGACTTCGGCCCGGAATGCGCCGTGGGGCTGGAGGTGATTCCGCACCACTTCCGCCCGTGCGGCGAGGCCGTGCTGCGGCTCGACGCGGCGGAGCGCGGGCGCTTCTTCCGCCACTACAACCACATCTCGGCGGCGATTGCCGACCCGGCCCTGGTGCAGCGCATCTTCGATGCCTGGTGCCTGACGCGCATCGACAAGGAGTTCTGCTACATCGGCAAGCCGTTCCATCCCGCCGACTGGCTCGACCGCGTCTCATACAAGCGGCTGCTGGCCGTGCGCAACATCCACACCTGCGAGGCGCACAACGAGGTCATGACCAACACCCTGCGCATCCTCGCCGAGCGGCGGGAACTCGATGCACGCGCCGGACTGCCCCTGCTGCAGACGCTCATGAACGGCGAGATTCCGGAAGATGAAGGCTGATCGCGAAAAAATCGTGGCGACTCCGGAGCCCGCTGTCACGGCGCCGGTCGCCGCATCCGCGGGCGGTGTCTGGCGCCGTCTGCGCCTCGCCGGCCTTTCCGTGCGGCGGCGGCGCCTCCTGCAGGGCGTGCTCCTGGCCAGCCTGGGGCTCCACCTGCTGGCCATGCTGATATTCGGCGGCATCCGTCTCGTGCAGTATTTCACGGAGGAGGAGACGGTCTTCGAGGTGCCGCCGCCGGCCAGGACCTACGAGCCGCGCAAGGTCGAACTAAAGGTCAAGGTGCAGCGGCGCCAGCGCAGTTCCAGCCGCCCGTCGGTCGTGCCGCGCATGGTCGCGTCGCGGCCCTCGCAACTGGCCTTTCCCGAGATCAAGCTCGACCCCAAGCTGGTGACCACCACCTTCCAGCCCAAGTTCAAGGCCGTCGGCGGCAAGGGGCTGGGTGCCGGTCTCGGCACGGGATACGGCGCCTCGGGTTTTGGCGAGGGTGTCTCTTCGATAAACTTCTTCGACATCCAGACGCGCGGCGAGCGGATCGCCGTGCTCGTGGATGTCTCCGTCAGCATGGTCGAGGAGGATCGCGGTGGTCCGGCCGGCTTCAACCGCGTGCGCGAGCGCCTCAACCAGGTCGTCAAGGCGCTCAGGGACGGCACGCTATTCAGCGTCATCGTCTTCGCCGACGCCTGCTCTGTGATGAGCCCCAAGATGGTCTATGCGAGCAACGAGACGCGCGCCCAGGCGCGGCAGTTCCTCGGCGGCTTCAATGTGGCGGGGCGCTATGGACTCGATAACGGCAACTACACTCCCGGCAACGCCGGTCTGCGCGCGACCGGCGGTACGACACGACTCGACCTCGCTTTGAGCGCGGCGATGGGGCAGTTGGCCGACACGATCCTGATCATCAGCGACGGTCTGCCCGAGGTTGTCAAGCCGGTCGACCCGGCAGCCCTGGAGGCCCACCGCCAGCAGGTGGCGCAGTGGCGCGCGACGCACGCGGCGGCGATCCGCGCCCACGAGGAGGCGGCCGCCAATGCGCCCGCCACCCGCGTCTGGGTGCCGCCGCAACCGGCGCGCCCTCCGGGCAAGGCGTCTTTGAAGGAGGGCTCGCGTCCCGACCCCGGCGCCCCCGCGCGCGCGGGCTACTGGCAGACAGTCCGCAATGTGCCGGCGGGGCCGCAGGCGCCGCCTCCGCCGCAGGCGGGTCGCTGGTCGCTGGCCGACTTCATCCAGCACATGACGCTGATCTACGAGGCCGAATACAAGCCCAAGTCGCTCAAGGAGCCGCAGGTCAGTTGCATCGGCTACCAGATCAACCGGGAGGGCGGCGAATTCCTCAACGGTCTCGCCAAGCGCTATCGCGGCCAGTACCGCCTCGTGCGCAAGCTGCGCTGAAGTCGCTGAAGTCTGCGCTGAAGTCTGCGCTGAAGTCTTGAACGCGCGCGTCGGGCGCGGTATCATATGCCCAAATGCCGGATGACTGCATACCACGGGCGGGGAGCACATTTGCCGCGGCGCGCTGGCCTCAGCTTGCTTTGTTCGGACTTGCGCTCTTGCTGCTCGGCGTGCTGGCGCTGCCGATGCTGGGATGGCTGCGCTACATGCTCGACTCGCCGACCCAGGACATGGGGCACGGCTGGGTTGTGCCGTTCTTCAGCCTGTTCCTGGTCTGGCGCCAGCGAAGGGCGCTGGCGGCGGACGCGGGGCCGGTGGAACGGCATGCCGCCGAGGAACTGGCCGA
>CAYPJN010000005.1:18023-19963 GCA_964411055.1 uncultured Lentisphaerales bacterium
CGCCCTCCCTGGCCGGGGCGCTGCTCTGCCTCCCGCTGCTGGCGCTCCTGTGGCTGGGCGAGCGCGGCGACCAGCCGCGCCTGAGCCAGATAGCGGTCTACGGGCTGCTCTGGACGCTTCCCTACGCATGCTTCGGCCGGTGCATGGCCCGGCGGCTGTTATTTCCCGTGGCCTTTCTGGTCTTCACCGTGCCCCTGGGCTTTCTCGATTTCTTCACGGTTCGCCTGCGCCTGGCGACGGCCTGGATCTCCGCGCTGCTGCTCAACGGGGCGGGCATTCCCGTGATGCGCGTGGGCACCGGACTCCACTGCCTTTCCGGCGGTGGATTCGCCCTGGACGTTGCCGATCCCTGCAGCGGGCTGCGCTCGATATTCGCCCTGGCGGCGCTCACCGCCGCCTACGCCTATCTGACGCTGCGGGCGCGCTGGCGGCGGTGGATGCTTTTCGCCAGCGCGGTGCCGCTGGCCATGCTGGGCAACATGGCGCGCATCTTCACGATCGCGCTGGTCGCGAAGTTCTTCGGGATGCGCGTCGGCACCGGTTTCTACCATGATTACTCGGGCTATCTGGTCTTCGTGGTGGGAACGCTGCTGATGATCCAGACGGGCGCCTGGATAGCGCGCCTTGGCCGGCCGCGGGACGCGGACGTCCCTCCCGCCGCCGATTCCGCGCCCGCCGCCGCTCCATCCGCCGCTTCATCATGGCGCGCTTGGGCCGGCCTGGCGATCGTGCCGCTGGCGATGGTCGTCATGCTCGCGGCACTGCGGCGCCTGCCGCCGCCGGAACTGGAGGCGCAGACGTTTTTGGCCGCCCACCTGCCTGAGCTTCCGGGCTACCGCCTTGCCACGCCGTGGCACTGCCAGAATGAGCAGTGCCGCAAGGTGACCGACGATATCGCCGCGGAGCCGGTCACCGGGCTTCCACCGGCGTGCCCTGAATGCGGCGGCGTCATGGATTTGATTTCCTACGGCGAGCGCGCCTACCTGCCTGCCGATACCCTGTTTCTCAAGGGCAACTACTACGACGTTTTCGGGAATTGCCTGCACGTCTCGGTTGTGGTGAACGGCGCATCGCGGCGCAGCATACACCGTCCCGAACTCTGTCTGCCGGCCCAGGGCTTCTCGATCGAGCGCATCCGCAGCCGCGAACTGCCGGACGGCAACGGCGGGCGGCTGAACGTGAAGGTCGTCGATCTGCGCCGCTCGCTGGCCGGGCAGCAGCAGCGGATCGGCCAGGTATATTATTTTGTCAGCGCGCGCCGCCAGACGGCCTCCCATTATGTGCGGATTCTCGTAAGCATCCGCGACCGGGCGCTGTACAACCGCGTGACGCGCTGGGCGATGGTGGCCGTCGTCGGCGATTCCGCCTTCAGCACGCCCGAGCGGCGCGACGCGCTGGAGTCGTTCATTGGCGAGCTAAGCGCCGCCCTGCGCAATCCCGCGTCGCGCGCGCCTGGATTGGCTGAAACGGTTGTCAGAAGATGAGATTTCTTCTGAATTTCTACTTTGTGCGCTACGCGCTGGTGCTTGGCATAAGCGCCGTGGCGGCCTGGTTGCTGACCCCCCTGGTGCGCCGGGCGGCGCGCGCCGTCGGTATGGTCGACCAGCCCAGCACGCGCCGCATCAACACCGTGCCGATCCCGCGCGGCGGCGGGGTGGCGGTCTTCATCGCGTTCCATGCCAGCCTCGCCCTGGCCGAGGTCTGCACGCCCGGCCCGCTGCTGGCGGGCCTGGGACGCTCCTGGCACTCCTTCTTCCTGCTTGCATCTTCCCTGCTGCTGCTCGTCGGCCTGCTTGACGACGCTTTGGAACTGCGCCCCTGGCTGAAACTGGCGGGCCAGGTCATCGTCGCCTCCATGATGTACGGCGCGGGCGCGCGCATCGGTAACTTCTTCTGGGCCGGCATGCCGGAGGCGCTCGACTACGCGCTAACAATAATCT
>CAYPJN010000006.1:0-19870 GCA_964411055.1 uncultured Lentisphaerales bacterium
ACGCGCTGCTGACCAACCAGGTCGCCAACCTGGCCCTCGTCTTCATCCTCTTCCATGGGGGCTTCGGCACGCGGCGCGACGATTTCAAGGCCGTCGCCCTGCCTGCCGCCGGACTGGCCACCTGGGGGGTGATCCTGACCGCGCTCTTCTCGCTCATCTTGTTCTGGAAGGGCCTTGGCTGGGAGTTTCCGAAGGCATGCCTTCTCGCCACCATCATCTCCTCGACCGACGCCGCGGCCATCTTCTCTATCCTGCGCCGCCGCGCCCTGCCGCGCAAGCTCTCCTCTCTAGTCGAGATCGAGAGCGCCGCCAACGACCCCATGGCGGTGCTGCTGACGGTGATAGCCGTGCAAAGCATCGCTGCCGGCGAACGGCTCGAGTGGAGCGTGGCCGGCACCTTTCTCTGGAAGTTCGTCGTTGGCCCGCTGGCGGGCTGGCTGATCGCGCGCGCCGCGCTTTGGCTCTTCAACCGCCTCAGTCCGCAGGAGCGCGGCCACTACTACGTGCTCTACCTGGGAATCGTGCTGCTGACCTACGGCGTGGCGGAATGGCTACAAGGCAGCGGCATGCTGGCCGCGTTTGTCGCCGGCTACGTCATGGGCAACCGCCCCTTTGTCCACAAGCAGGGGGTGGCGGCCTTCTCGTCCGCGCTCTCCACGATCGCCAACATCGGCATGTTCGTGCTCATGGGCCTGCTGGTCTTCCCGAACCAGTGGCGCAACTTGTGGGCCGACGGACTGCTGCTCTTCCTGGGGCTGACGCTGGTGTCGCGCCCATTGGCGGTCTTCTTCGGCACGCTGGGCATGCACCTGGGACTGCGCAAGAAGCTCTTCATCGCCTGGGCCGGCCTGCGCGGAGCGGTGCCGATCGTCCTGGCCACCTACCCCGCCGCCGCCGGCCTGCCGGCGGGGTTGAGCCAAGACATCTTCAACCTGGTCTTCTTCGCGGTACTGCTCTCGGTCCTCGTGCAGGGCTCGACGCTCGGCGCCGTGGCCCGCTGGCTCGGTTTCGCCGCCCCCTCGCGGCCGGCGCCGCTCTACAACCTCGAACTTATTACCATGGCGCACAGCGATATGGATCTTTTCGTCGTGGATCTGCCGGGACCACAGGGGGCCGAAGGCCCCTTCATCCACGAGCTGCAACTGCCGCCCTCGGCCGCCATCACGCTGATCACGCGCGGCAAGGAGGTCGTCAGCCCCCGGGGTCCTACGCGCCTCAGGGGCTGGGATCAGGTGACCGTGCTGGCGCATGTAGGCGACGAGGCGCAGGTGCGACACGCCCTGATAGATTCCATCCGGAAGCGCGCCACGGAGTGACCCGGGGGCTTTGGGCCTTTGCGGCGATTTCCTTTGGTGCGCCCGGGCGGCTTTGCTAGAATCCGCGCCGGATGGTTTGAGATTCCACTCGCGGGCCGCGGCCGCCCGCCGACGGCGCAACCGATGTCCAGCCTGTCCATGCAACCGGATCCGCACATCCAGGAGATCCTCAAGAGCCTTGTCGTGCTCGTGCCGGCCTACAACGAGGAGGCCTCGTTGCCGGGACTGCTGCGCGAGATCGCCGCCAGCCTGCCTGGGTGCGACGTCTGCGTGGTCGACGACGGCTCGGCGGACCGCACCGCCGCGGTGGCGCGCGCCGCCGGCGCACGGGTACTGCGGCTGCCCTGCAACTGCGGCGTGGGCGTGGCGGTGCGGACGGGGTTCGTCGACGCGCTCGAGCGCGGCCACCGCTACCTGCTGCGCCTCGACGCCGACGGCCAGCATCCGCCGGGCGAGGCGCACAAGCTGATCCGCCGCATGGCCGAGGCGCCGACCGACCTCGTCGTCGGCACGCGGCATGGCGAGGGGAGCTGCTACCACGGCACGCCCTTCCGGCGCTTCACGCTGCGCATCCTGGCCGCGTTCGTCTCGCTCATCTGCCGCCGGCGGAGCACGGATCCGACCTCGGGCTTCTGGCTGGTCGCGCGTCCGCTGCTGCGCTGTTTCGCCCTGCACTACCCGAGCGACTATCCCGAGCCCGAGGCGCTGGCCCTGATGCGTCGGCAGGGGTTCGACTTCGACGAGGTGCCTGTCGTCTTCCTGCCGCGGGTGGCGGGCGAGACGTCCATCAAGGCCTGGGGCAGCGTGCTCTTCGCGCTGAAGGTTTTCCTGGCGCTCTTCGTGGATCGTCTGCGTTCGGTCGACAAGCGGGGTTCGGCGGGCTACATCAAGCGCATGCGGGAGGCGGGCGATGCGTAGGTGGCTGGCGGCGGGATGTGTTGTTATGGCGTTGGCGCTGGCGGCGCCGGGGCTGCTGCAGGCTTCCCAGATGACACGCATCCGTGTGCTGATGGCCTCTGTGAGCGCGGGGGTCTTCGTCATCACCCTCCTGACGATCCGCAGCTATAAGCTGCGCGAGAAGTACGCGATCCTGTGGCTGACCACGGCGGCCATGATCATATTGGTGGCGTGCTTTCCGCATCTGGTCGAGCGTGCGCGGTTCTGGTTCGGCATGCAGTATGTCACCTCGCTCGTGGCGGTGATATTCGTCTTCCTGGTGCTGGTCTCCTTCCACTTCTCAATCGCGCTCTCGGCGCTGAACGACAAGGCGGCGGCGATCGCGGCGCGCAGCGCCATCCAGGAGGGCCGTCTGCACGAACTGGAGCGGCGGGTCGGACAGTTGGAGACGGCGGCCGCTCAGGAGGCGGCCAGCCGCCAGGCCAGCGCCACCAGCGGGACGGCCAGCAGCGGGTAGGCGGGGCGGCGCAGCAGCGGCGGGAGCGGCGCGAGGGCCAGGAGCACTAGACCCGCCTGGAGGCGCGCGGCGGGCAGGCATGCGAGCCACGCGCCCAGCAGCAGGCCCGCTCCGAAGCTCAGCGAGACCGCGGCATCGCTCAGCGTCTGCCGCAGATTCCCGGGGCCGGCCGCCCCCGGCAGGGCCGGACGGCAGGCCAGCGGCAGCGCCAGCAGCATGACGGCCACGGCGAGGCACGCGGCGGCGCGCGGAACCGCGAGCATTGCGGCCAGCGCGGCCCCGGCCGACACCCCGCCGCGGCAGACCAGTGCCAGCGCCCACGCGAGCGCGAGAAGGGCTGTCATGGCCAGGAGACGCGCCGCCCGGCACTGCTGCCGGGGCATCGCGATGCGCTCGCAGCAGTAGGGGCAGCGGAAGGCGATGGCGCCCACCGCGCGTTCACAGGCTGGGCAGGTGGCTCTCATGCGGCGTCCGTTTCAGGCGCTCGGCGGAGGCACGATGGCCGGCGAGGGCTCGGTCTTGCGCTCGCCCGAGGCCGAGGCCGGCAGGTTGCCGACTAGGATCTTGAGGATGTTCTCCACCGTGACGATGCCCAGCACCTGCCCGTCGGCGCCGCGGATCAGGGCCAAGTGCTGCCGGTTGCGCCGCAGCAGCGGGAGGACATCGTCCGCCCGCGTGTGGTCGGCGATGAAGAAGGGCGGCTGCATGTGGCGGGTCACCGGTTCCGTTCCCGATTCCAGCAGATTGGCGAGCACATCCTGGGTGTAGAGGACGCCGATGCAGCGGGTACCGTCCTCGGAGAACACGGGGAGCTTCATGTGCCCGCGCTTCCGAACGCAGGCGACGGCATCGGCAAGGGTCGCCGGCGCGCGAACGCTGGCCACCTTGCCGAGGGGGGTCATGATCTCCGCGGCGGTCTTGACCTGCAGGTCGAGCACCCGCCCGATCATCAAGCGCTCGAAGGTCGATATCTGACCGCCGGCCTCGCTGTCGCGCGTCAGCAGGTGCAGGTGCTCGCGGGTGACGAACGGGGTGCGCTTGGCGCCGCCGCGCGTCGGCAGCGTCCACTGCGTGACCTGCATCACGAAGACGGCCAGCGGCCTGAGCACGATTTCGATCACCCGCAGCGCGCGCGCGAACGGCAGGCAGCGATCGAGCGGACGGCTCGAGAACCAGGCCTTCGGCAGATACTCGCCGAAAATCAGCACGGCGATGGCCACCCCGACAGCCGCGCCGGCCTGCCCGTTGCGGCCCCAGAGATCCTGGGCCAGCACGGCGGCCATTGTGGCCATGACGGTGTTGACGATGTTGTTGCCTACGAGCGTCGTGCCGAGCAGGCGGTCGCTTTGGCGCAGGAAGCCCTCGATGATGCGGGCGGCGCCGGATCCGTTGCGCGCGCGGTGCATGAGCCGCAGGCGGTCGATAGAGATGATGCCGGTCTCGATGCCTGAGAAGAAGGCCGAACCGCAGAGGCAGACGAGGATCAGGACGAGTTCGAGGAGGATCATCGGTCGTACTCCTCAGCGAAGGAAGCTCCGTAACCGTCGTCCGGCGGGGTCCCGTCGCTGTCCGCGTCGGAGTACTGGTCGGGCGTGAGACGCGGCAGGCGCTCCAGGACCACCTGCTCGATGCGCAGCTTGCGCAACCGGCGCACCTGCACGCGGCATCCCTGGGCCTCGACGGCCTCTCCCGCGCGCAGGAAGCGGCCCGCCTTGGCCGTGACCCAGCCGGCGATGCGGTCGACGCCCTCGGCGTCCAGATCGAGATCCAGTTCGTGGTTGATCTCGTCGAGGCTGGTGCTGCCGTCGATCAGCCAGTGGTTATCGGCCAGCGGTTGAATCTCGGGCGCCTCCTGCTCGGAGCCGAGCAGTATCTCGCCGGTGATCGTCTCCAGGATATCGCCCCGGCTGATCAGGCCCGCCGTGCCGCCGAACTCGTCCAAAACGCAGGCGATGTGGAGGTGGTTGCGCTGCAGGGTGATGAGCAGGTCGTCCAGGTCGATCGTCTCTGGGACGAACAGGGCGGCGAAGATCGCCTGGCGCAGGTTGTGCTCGGGGTCGAGCAGGTAGCGCGGCACGTCGAGGAAGCCCTCGACGGCGTCGGGCGTTCCGCGGTATACGGGCAGATAGTGGTAGTGGGTGCGCCGGGCGGTCTCCAGGTGCTCGGCCGGCGTGTCCTCCAGGTCGAGTCCCTCAATGTCGACGCGCGGCGTCATCACGTCGCTGGCCGTCATCTCGGAGAGGCGCATGATGCCGTCGACCATCGAACGCTCCTCCTCGTCGAGCACGCCGGTCTCGGCCCCGAGCTCGACGGCGGTCAGCAGCTCCTCGTCCGTGAGCGACCTGGGTTCGGTTTTAAACGAACGCCTGACCCGTGCCGTCAGGGCGGAAAGGAAGAGTCCGAGCGGACGCAGCACGACCATCCAGAATCGGATAACTGGGCTGTAGAGCTGGACGATCTGCTCGGCATGCGCGATGGCGTAGCGTTTGGGGGCCACCTCGCCGAAGATCAGCAGGATGACCGTCATCACGGGAATGGCTACGACGGCGCTGAAGCGCCCGACGCCCGGCAGGGCGTCGATCATCGCGTATCCCAGGCTGGATACGGCGATGTTGACCATCGTGTTGCCGATCAGCAGTGTGGAAAGCAGACTGGAGGGCTGGCGGATCTGGGCAACAATCCAGGCGCCGTGCCGCGGATGGCGGTCCTTGATCCGCTGCACCTGGAGGGCGTTAAGCGAGAAGAAGGCCGTCTCGGCGCTTGAGAAGAAGGCCGAAAGCGCCAGGAGCAGGAGCATGACCGCCCCTTCCGCGATGGTTGCGAGCGCATTCATCACGGGGTGTTGAGACGCTCCACATGCAGCTTGGTCCGCTGCCCGCTGCCCGGACGCTCGACCTCCAGGTTGCGGATCATCCAGCGGTCGCCGACCTTGCCGACGCTGCTGACCCACATCCGGCGCACGCGGCGCCCCGACTCGTCGAGCTGCTCGGCCTGCCGCAGGAAGCGCAGGCGGCGGTCCACCCAGAGGCGGACCGCGCCGCACCCCGGCAGAGGTTCCGGTGGTGCGACCCGGACGATGTCGCACTTGCTGCCGCGAAAGTCGGCCTCGCCGTCCAGGCGGGCGTCGGGCCACCAGAGGAAGGCGAGGGTGAGATCCATCCAGGCGAGGTCGGTCTCCTGGACAAGGTCGGCGAGGGAGGGATGCTCCTCGCGGACGGCGCCCGACGCGTCGCGCCAGACGAGATCCGACGTGCCGTCGGGGCGCCGCAGGACGGTCAGGCTCTCGCGCTCACGACCGAAGGTGTCCTGCAGGCGGTAGCAGGCACGGGGCGGCTCCTCGCCCCAGGCAAGCTCGACCACGAACCCGGCCTCGCGCAAAACGACGCCGCGCTGGCGCCGCACGATCAACTGGCCATCGAGCGCGATCGTCTCCGCCGGGAGGCGCGCCAGGGTGCCCCGCAGCACCTCCTGCGCGGATTGCGGCGGCGGAAGCGGCTCGCCCGTATCCGGCTCATCGGCCGCCTCGACAGGCTGGTCCGCCGCCCCCGCGGCGGCACAGGCGGATTCCTCGGCGGACCATGCAAGTCCCCCGATAAGTGTGAACACCACGGCTAGCGATCGGATCGTCTTCAAAAGGTTAACAGCTGAGACCGAAATACGCGCCATTTATAGCACAGCCTAGTCCCCGCGGACAAGCCCTGAGTTTTCCGCTTTTTTTCCGCCCGCGGCATCTGCTATAGTTCCGACATTGCCTGCGGGCGTTTGCCGCCCGGTTTCTTCAAACCTTCAACGGAGAATGCGGATGCGAACGATCAGCAAGGTTGCGCCTGGCTGGTGGGACTACACCACCCTGGACAGGGAACTGCTTGACGAGGCCGCGCGCCTGACGGAAAAGGATGTGCTCAACCTGTCGCGCCCGGGCTTCCAGGTGCGTTTCTACGACACGGCGCAGGAGTTCTACCTGGCCGAGGCGCTTGAGTACATCGAGGCCTGGAAGCAGGCGACGCCCGAGAAGCCCGCCGGACTCTGCGGGCCGATCGGCCCCACGGAGCAACTGCCCCTCGTGGCCCAGCTCGTCAACGCCCTCGGCCTCCGCCTGCACCACTGCCACTACTGGGGCATGGACGAGTGGGTCGTCGGCGGCCGCGCGGTCTCGCGCGACTTCCCGCTCGGCTTCGCGCGCACGGCCTACGAGCTGTGCTTCGACCGCATCCGCCCCGAACTGCGCATGCCCGCGGGCCAGATCCACTTTCCCGGCGTCGACACCGTCCCCTACGTCAAGAGCTGGGACGCGGCCCGCTGCGTCCTGATGCAGGGCGGACAGGGCGAGGTCAAGCACTGGGCCTTCAACGATCCGCCGAAGCGCGAAGGCGCCTATGCCGACGCCCCGCCGCCCCCCGAAGTCTACCGCCGGCTCGGAACGCGCCTCGTCGACCTGCATCCGATGACCCTCATGCAGAATGCCCGGACCTCGGGCGGCGGCACCGTGCAGAACGTCCCCCACCAGGCGATGACCGTCGGCCCCGCCGAGACCTGGCGCGCCGAGACGGTCTCCATCTGGCATCCCGGCCACCACGACAACCCCTTCGGCATGCGCCTGACCGCCCTGATGATCGGCAAGCGGCTGCCCGACGCCGCCGTGCCGATGTCGCTCCTGGCCGACCACCCCGATGTCCGGTTCAGCTTCCTGCGGCCGGGCTTCGGCACCTGCGACGTGGAGATGCACTGACATGAGCCGCCGCGTACTGGCCGTCGGGGCGCATCCGGACGATATCGAGTTCGGCATGGCCGGAACCTTCATCCTCCTCGGGCGCGCGGGCTGCGAGCTGCACTACATGAACGTGGCCAACGGCTCCTGCGGCTCGGCCGTCATGGATGCCGAGACGACGGTGCGCGTGCGTACGCAGGAGGCGCGCAACGCGGCCCGGCGTCTCGGCGCCGTCTTCCACCCGCCGGTCGCCGTCGATGTCGAGGTCTTCTACGACAAGCCGCTGCTCGCGCGCATGGCCTCGATCATCCGCGAGATCGCGCCGGACATCCTCCTGGTGCCGTCGCCCTTCGACTACATGGAGGACCATACCAACACCTGCCGCCTGGCGGTGATGGGGGCCTTCTGCCGCGGCATGCCCAACTTCCCGGTTACACCGCCCCGACCGGCCATCGACCGCCAGGTCACGGTCTACCACGCCCAGCCGCACGGCCACCGCGACGCGCTCAACCGCTTCTGCGAGCCGGACTTCTTCATCGACATCGGCTCGGTCATCGAGGAGAAGACCGAGGCGCTGGGGGAACACAAGAGCCAGCAGGCCTGGCTCGACGCCAGCCAGGCCATGAACGCCTACCTGCAGGCCATGCAGGACCTCTGCCGCGAAATGGGGGCGCGCTCGGGACGCTGCATCTTCGCCGAGGGATGGCGCCGCCACAACCACCTCGGCTTCTGCGACCCGGGCACGGATCCGCTGTGCGAGATCCTCAGCGAGCATCTCCTGCCGCCCCCTGCCGCCGCCTGATGGCCGCGGGAACGCGGCGTCGGCGGCAGATGGGCGCGCGGCGCGGCGTAACGGAGGAACCAGTGCGGCGAAATGGCTGCGGATGCATGCGGGAAGTTCCCGGGCGGGGCGCGGCCTGGTTGCTGGCCGCCTTGCTGGCGGCCGCCGTTCCCGCCCGCGCCGACCAGGTCCTCTGGTCCGATGGCGACTGCTGGGAGGGCCGCCTGCAACTCTCGGGACAGGGCGACCTGCGCTTCCATGACGGCCGGCGCCTCTGGCAGTGGCCCCTCGAACAGGTCGCCGCGGTCGGCTGGCATCCCGCCACGCAGCGCATGGAACGCGCCTGGCGCTTCCTGGAGGCGGGACAGACCGCCCGTGAGGAGACCGGCGCGCCGTACCCGACGATCGAGCTCGACTGTACCGTAGCCCTGGCGGACGGAAGCTCGATGACCGGCCACCTGCTGACCACCGTCTTCTATCTCGAACAGGGCGCCGAGACGCGCAAGATCGTCGTGCGCCGCAAGCTGCGCGGCCAGCCCGGCGAGGCGCCGGCGGATGTGCGCTACCCCTCCCGGCTGATCCTCGCATCGCCGGCGCTGCCGGGACGGCGCACCGTGCGCGCGTCGCTGGCGGCGAGCCGCGGCCGCGAGGCCCAGCTCGCGCTGGTCACGGCGCTGCCGGCCACCGCGGCCATGCCCGTGAGACGGCGCTCCGACGGGCGTTTCGACTGCGACATCGCCGGCACCGGCTGCGTCTGGGCCGTGCGCGATGGCGCGGCGATTGACGTCGCCTGGCGCGAGGCCGCCACGCCCGCCCTGCGCGCGCGCCTCGAGGCGGCCCTGGCGCGCGACCTTCGCGACTTCTTCGACAAGCGTCAGTTGCTGGGCGTCTCGACCAACGGCGCGCCGCCGGAGACGATCCTCGCGCTGGTGCTTTTTTCGCGCGAGGGCGCCACCACCCTGGGCGGCGACCGCACCCAGCCCTGGCGGCTCGAGGTCTGCCGCTGGCGGCTGGCCGACGACGGACAGAACCAGTTCGCTGCCCGGGCAGTGCTCTTCCGGGGCCTGCGCGCCGCCGCCGAACCCCTGCCGCACATCACCCTACACCCCGCGCTGGACGACCTGACCCTTGAAGAACCCCGATAGCGGGTCTGGTGGAACCTGCTTCCTGCCGCGGTAGCCTGGCCGGTCAGGTCTCCGGCGCGTAGATGCGGCCTTCGCGGTACGCCGCCCAGGCCGTCTCGAACCAGGTGTCGTCCTCGGGAACCGGGCGGCACGGCTGCCAGGCGTTGAACACGCCGCCTTCGGCCGTCCAGCGCGTAATCTGCACCCGGCTACGGAACGCGGGATCCTCCGGCAGCGGACGCCAGGCCGCGAGCCCGGCCGTCAGCGCGGCGCCGCCGGGACCGAGCACCAGCGCTGAACCGCGGCTGCCGACCCCTTGCGCCACGGCGAAGGCGATCGCCTCGAGATAGACCCGGTGCGTCAGGCAGAGCATGCGCGTGCGCAAAGCCTCGGCCCGCTCGCCCTCCCCCTCCCACCGGCAGCCATGCTGCCCGAGGCGTTCCATCTGTCCGCGCGCCTCGGCGACGGCCTCCTCCAGTACCGCGGCGTCGCGTAGCATCGCCCCGGCGCGGCTCATGCGCGCCTGCAGCGTCGCGCGCTCGTCGCGCCAGTCGCTGCCGGCCCGGCTCCTGCCGGCCGCCAGCCAGCCGGCCAACTCCTCCAGCCGCTCCCGCGCCGCCCGCCGCGCCGCGCGCCGGTCGAGCGTCCAGCCGGCGCCCCGCGCCGCGATGAACTCCGCCGCGCGCTGGCCCCCCACCTGTCCGCTGTTGAGCGCCGAGCCGCCGGGCCGTCGCAGGCCGTGCGAGCCGTTGACCTCGCCGACCGGGAAGAGATGCGTAAGGTTTTCCGACTCCCACCAGATGTTGGCCGCCAAACCGCCGTTGTTGTGCTGGGTGCAGACGGCAACCTCGACGGGCTCGGCCGCCAAGTCGATGCCGTGGTCCGCGAAACGCGCAACGGCGCCGGGGTTCATCTGGCGCAGGCGCTCGAAGGGGGTGGCGCCGGTGGCGCCGCAGCGCGCCAGGTAGTCGCGCGCCTCCGCGCAGAGGCCGGCGGGATCCCAGCCTTCGGGATTGCGGCGGAAGTCGAGGAAGACGCGGCGACCGCGCACGGCGGTCTCGCGCCAGACGAGCAGGTCGATCAGCGAGGAGCCGCCCGCGATGGCGCGCTCCGCGTCGAAAGGCCACTGGTATCCCTTGAGGAAGAGGCGGTCGGCCGCGGCGGCATCCGATCCGAAGGCCTGCGGCAGGAAGGGCCCGGGCGCGCCGCCGGGGGCGGCGCTGACCAGGCACGGCACCGCCTGCAGGTAGGAACCCGAAACGTTCCAGCGCGGCCGGAGCGCGGCGAGGCCGTGCTGCGACTCGGGCAGGTTGCGCGCCATGGCACCCGCCTCGAGCGCCAAACCAATGGCGCCGGTGTGTCCCTCGGGATAGACGCTGTCGCGGTAGAGGCCGCCCGGCCCCCCGACGGCCAAGAGGGTGTGCTCGGCGAGGTAGATTTCGGGACGGCCCGCGCGGTCGAGGGTCAGGAGACCGGCGCAGCGGCCCCCGGCGCCGGACGGCGCTTCCGGCAAGGTCAGCAGCGCAACGGCAACGCGGCCCTCGTGGACCGGCAGGCGCAGGCGACGCAGCTCGGCGATCAGCGCGCGGCACATGTCGCGGCTCGTGTAAGGGCCGGTCGAGGTCGCGCGCTGCCGCGGGTCGTGGTCGGTCTTGTAGCCTACGAACTGACCATGGCGGTCGCGCGGGAAGGGCACGCCGAGGTCGACGAGGTTGAGGAAGGCGCGCGCCGAGCCGGCGGCCTCGGCCAGCGCGAGGTCGCCATGCATGGCGCCGCCGGCCGCAAGGTCGGCGGCCATCGCGCGCGGCGAGTCGGGCGTCGCGCCACAGAGCCCGAGCTTGTAGTAGGTCTGCTTGTCGCTGCCGGTGTTGATGGATGTGCCGGCCGCCAAACCTTCGGTGACGATGAGCACGTCGTCCAGCCCGTGGCGCCGCGCCTGGAGTGCCGCGTTGAGGCCGGCCGCGCCGCTGCCCACCACCAGCGTGTGGCAGAAGTGGAGGGGCACGGAGCCCCAGGCCGTGGACGATAGGGTGGTCGTGCGCATGGCCGAGGGGCTACAGGCGCGGGATGGAGAGACCGCCATCGACGTGGATGACCTGTCCCGTGGCGTAGGGCAGCTCGCCGCGGGCCAGCGCGGCGACGGCGCGCCCGACATCCTCGGGGGTGCCCCAGCGGCGCTCCGGCACCAGGCCCTCGGCGATGAGCCGGTCGTACTTCTCGCGCACGCCGGCCGTCATGTCGGTGGCGACGATGCCGGGCCGGATCTCGTAGACCGGCAGCCCGTGCTCGACGAGGCGCGCCGCCCAGAGTTGCGTCGCCATGCTGACGCCCGCCTTGGAGACGCAGTACTCGCCACGGTTGAGCGAGACCGCCGTGGCGGAGATGGAGGATATGTTGACGATGCAGCCGCGGAAGGCGGGGTCGGCCTGCCGCTGCGCGATCATCCAGCGCGCGGCGGCCTGCGTGAGAAAATAGGGCCCCGTCAGGTTCACGCGCAGCAGCTCCTCGAAGCTCGCCTCGTCGGCCTCAAGGATGTCACGCCGCACGCGCGGTGCCATGCCGGCGTTGTTGACCAGCACGTTGAGGCGCCCGAAATGCGCGCGCACCGCCGCCAGCAGCGCCTCGCGCGCGGGGCGGTCGGCCACGTCGCAGACCGTGTAGCGCGCGTCGGCGCCGGCGGCTCGCAGGCTCTCGAGTGCCGGAAGGCAGTCGGCCTCCGGACGCCGTCCGGCGACGGCGAGGTCGTAGCCCGCGCGGGCCAGCGCGAGCGCGCAGCCGAAGCCGATGCCGCGGCTGCCGCCGGTGATCAGGGCGACGGGTCTGGGGTTCATGGGGCTATTTTATTCCCTTCCATACCAATCAGGAAGGCAGGTTCCTAGGGTTTAAGCTCCGGCAGGCCGACCCACTTGCGCAGACGCCACGATTCGAGCCCCTTCTCCGCGAGCTGCACGCCCTTGGCGCCCTCCAGCAGGGTCCAGGGGAAGGGTTCGTCGGCGACGACATGCCGCAGGAAGCACTCCCACTGCACCTTGAAGGCGTTCTCGTAGTCCTGCTGTTCCGGGAGCCTCTGCCAACCGGCGGAGAAATCGACCGCCTGCGGGATGTCGGGATTCCAGACCGGCCGCGGCGTGGCGCCGTAGGGCTGGATCCAGACGTCGCGCAGCCCGGCCACGGCGGAGCCCGCGGTGCCGTCCACCTGCACGGTCAGCAGGTCGTCGCGCCGCACGCGCGTGCACCAGGAGGCGTTGAAGTGACAGATCACGCCGTTGGCCAGCTCGAAGGTCGAGTAGGCGGCATCGTCGGCGGTGCAGGCGTAGCCGCGGCCCGCCTCGTCAACGCGGCGGTCGATGTGCGTCGCGCCGAGGCAGCTCACGGCTTTGACGGGGCCGAAGAGGTTGTCGATGAGGTAGCGCCAGTGGCAGAGCATGTCTAGGATCATGCCGCCGCCCTCCTCGCGGCGGTAGTTCCAGCTCGGGCGCTGGGCGGGGACCGTGTCGCCCTCGAAGACCCAGTAGCCGAACTCCCCCTTGACGGCGAGCACGCGCCCGAAGAAGCCCCGGTCGAGCAGCGCCTTGAGCTTGCGGAAGCCCGGCAGCCAGAGCTTGTCCTGCACCACGCCATGGCGCACGCCGGCCTTGCGGGCCAGCTTGTAGAGCGCATAGGCTTCGCGCGTCGTGGCGGCCGACGGCTTCTCGCAGTAGATGTGGCGCCCGGCGCGGATGGCGCGCGCGACGGCCGCGGCGCGCGGCAGGGTGCCTTGGGCGTCGAAGTAGACGGGATAGGCGGGATCCGCCAGCGCCGTGTCGAGGTCGGTGGTCCACTTCAGTCCGCCGGCCTGGTCGGCCAGCGCCGCCAGTTTCTGCGGATTGCGTCCGGCGAGCAGCGGCGCGGGCATGATGCGGTCGCCCGACGGCAGCGCGACTCCGCCCTGGCGGATGATCGGCAGGATCGAGCGCAGCAGGTGCTGGTTGGTCCCCATGCGGCCCGTGACGCCGTTGAGGACGATGCCGACGTTATGGATGCGGGGCTTGCTCATGGCTTCTCCGTGCATTGCGGGCAGGCGCCTTCCGGCAGGGGCGGTGCGTCGACGCCGGCGCGCGGCAGGGTGCCGGCCAGCTCCTGGCGCCAATGGGCGACCTCGCCGGCCGGGCCGTAGCAGTAGAGCAGTCGCGCGGGTGCGGCGCCGGTGTTGGTGGCCTGGTGGAAGACCTTCGGGGGAATGAGGACTGCCTGCCCCGTTGCGAGGCGCCGCCGCTCGCCGCCGAGGCACATTTCGACTTCGCCCTCAAGGACGATGTAGGCCTCCTCCTGCTCCTGGTTGTGCCATGGCACCTGGCCGCCGCCGGGGTCGAGCGTGACCATGCCGATGGCGAAGGCGCGGGCCTGGAGCGGCGAGGCCCCGCCCACCACGTTCTGGGTCAGGCGGCGCGCCGGGTAGCGTCGGCCGGGAATGGCGGCAAGATCGGCAATCTCCATCGGTGCTCCCTGGAAGGACCGGATATCCGCGGCGTGCGATCCCCGACGATTCCATGGGGCGTTTATAGACGCCGGGGCCGGAAAAGGCAAGCGGGAACGTCAGCGGTGGATCGTAATCGGGTCTTTGCACACGGGTAAAGCGCGCCGGGCATATGTGCGTCACAGTGCGTCACAGTGAAACAAGCGCAGGGCTAGATCCTAGACCATGCGCTTGACCCATTCCTTGACCAAGCCCGGTAGACGCGCGAGCACCTCGCGACCAACTAGTACCTCATCGACATAGCCCATATGTAGCATGTCGATCACGCGGCAGAGGTACGACTTTCCGCAGTCCCACCATGTATACCGCGCATCGATCATGAGATAGTTAGAGCCCGCGGATCGTAGTCGCACGGTTTGCCGGCTGCGTTTGCCTCGACCAGCATGTTCACGATACCTGTCAGGTAAGCAGGAGCTCGCTTCGTGCCTTTCTGCTTGTTCATGGGCAGCGGGCACCTTGGTTTCAGCTTCCGCTTGAGTCGGGCGAATTCCTGCTTGGCTTGGGCCGCATCCATCAAGTTCGGTTCAACGTGCTGGTGCAGAAGGTCACGCCGGAAGATGAAGTATTCCTGAAGCTTTGTCCCTGTGGGTATGCCATTTACCAAGGGGGGCGGTTAGGGCCGCCGGGCTCAATCCCAGCCGCGTCAAGGCGTCCACTACACTTTTTCGATCAGAAACGTTGATCTGCCGCGCAGCGGTATAGCCGCATTCCTGCCCGGCCAGCCGGACAAGAGCCCAGAAACGCTTGGGAAGACTCGTGAATCGCTGGTCAGGTTTCATGTTGTGGAAGATACTTTTCCAGTAATGACGACGGATCTAAGCCCAGTTCACGACACACGTCGATCGTCTCGACGAATGACAAGAGCCTCTCTCCGGATTCGTACTTGCTAACAAATGACTGAGGCTTACTCAACCGAACGGCGAGAGCTGCCTGTGTCAGGCCATGCCGTTCACGTTCTTGGCGTAAAAGCGCCCGCAAATGCTCCTCGTTGGCTGCGTACCTGTTGTGTCTCACGAATCCCAATATAGGATATGTTTGACAAAAATCCCAACTTAGGATATTATTAAAACATGCAAGCGAAGGAAGATACGCTCGATATGTTCTATGGAACGGAGTTCCAGTATATTGCCCCGTTCAGAACACAGCTTCTGAAATGGATCGGAAACAAGCAAAGATTTGCACATCAGATAGCGTCTTTCTTCCCAACAGACATACGCACTTACCGAGAGCCTTTTCTCGGAAGCGGAGCGGTGCTTGCGGCACTCCAGCCCCCGCAAGCCGTCGGGTCGGACATCTGTGCGCCCCTGATGGAGATATGGCGGTGCCTCCATGAGTCGCCAAGCCAACTGACAGACTGGTACCGTACACGCTACATGACGTTCAAGAAGATGGGCATACCGGAAGGCTACGAGCAGATAAAAGCAAGCTACAATGCACATCCCAACGGTCCGGATCTCCTATTCATCTGCCGAAGTTGCTACGGAGGTGTCGTGCGGTTTCGCAAGCACGACGGCTACATATCAACCCCATGCGGCATTCATGAGCCTATAGCTCCCGGATCTTTTGCGCAGCGGGTTGACATTTGGCATCGGAGGACGGCAGGGGCGAAATTTTTGGCGTTGGATTTCGAGGAGGCCATGTCTCTTGCCAGGGAGAATGACCTCGTGTACTGCGATCCGCCTTACGTGTGCAGCCAGTCAATCCTCTACCGGGGACAGTCGTTTTCCTTGCAACGTCTGATGCATGCCGTTGCCGAATGCAAAGCGCGTGGCGTCCGAGTGGCCCTGAGTCTTGATGGCAATAAGAAGTCCGGCCGTGTGTCCTGTGAATTGGAGATTCCCGACGGCCTGTTTGATCGCGAAGTGTTTCTGGACTGTGGCAGAAGTATGCTGCGGCGCTTTCAGAAGGAAGGTGCAACACTTGAGGACGAAGTTGTCCAGGATCGCCTTCTCCTGACTTATTGACTGCGCTCGTACCTGCCGGAGCACACGCCATGCAGACACCCTCCCTGACGGCCGGTCAGTTGGCCGGCATGATCGACCACACGTTCCTTAAGGCCTCGGGCCCGCCCGCAGAGATCGAGCGGCTCTGCCGGGAGGCGATGGAGTACCGGTTCGTCGCGGTCATGGTGCATCCCTGCGAGGTCGCGCGCTGCGTGCGCCTGCTTGCCGGCACGCCCGTGCGCGTCGGCACCGTGGCGGGCTTTCCGCTGGGCCAGAACACCCTGGCCGTCAAGAGGCACGAGATATGCAACTGCCTGGACAACGGCGCACAGGAGGTCGACCTCGTCATGAACGTGCGCGCCCTGCAGGCCGGCGAGATGGCGCTCGTCCGCGACGAGATGTCCGCGCTCGCCACGGCGTGCCGCAAGGCGGGGGCCGTCAGCAAGATCATCCTCGAAACCTGCTACCTGACCGACGACCAGAAGCGCGCCGCCTGCCGCCTCGCCGTCGAGGCGGGGGTCGATTATGTCAAGACCTCGACCGGGTTCGGACCGGCCGGGGCGACGGCGGCCGATGTCCGGCTCATGGCCGGGGCCGTGGCCGGACGGGCGAAGGTCAAGGCGGCCGGGGGCATCCGGACGCTGGCCGATGCGCTGGCGATGGTGGCGGCGGGCGCCTCGCGTCTCGGCTGCTCGTCCAGCGTGGCGATCATTCAAGCACTTTGAGGTAGGTCGCCTTGCCGTCGCCCGGCGCGTAGAAGTCGTCCAGCAGGCTCGCCAGCCGGTAGCCCGTGCGCTCGCAGAAGGCCCGCGTGCTGGCGTATTGCGGGCGGTTCAAGGTCTCGGCGTAGAGCCCGCCAGCCGCCCCGCCGCGTCCTCCGCCAGCAGGAAGAGGTAGCCCGAGGCCTCGCCGAGCCGCAGCCGCTCGGTCACCTGCTCCTCCGCAACCGCCACCTCGTCCGCATGGAAGAAGCCCGTCGCCGACACCAGCGCGCGGATCCGGCGGGGATCGCCGGCCGCGAGCGACTCGCGGAAAGCGAAGGCGGGGGGAGGGTTTAACGCAGAGGCGCAGAGGCGCGGAGGGGAATCCGGGGGAGGGTTTAACGCACAGGCGCAGAGGCGCGGAGGTAGCGCGGGCACTTCGGGACCGCGCTCGGCATTGCCGGTGTCGGCCGGTGTCGACCGGTGTTGTTCGGGGGCGCTTGCTGCCGCCGCCACCAGTTCCAGGATCGCGTGTTCGTAGGGTATGCGGGCTTCGCGCAGGGCCGCCGCGAAGCCGGCATCGGGCGCGAGGCAGGGATTGGCGTTCACCTCCAGGCTCCAGGGCCGGCCCGCGGCGTCGACACGGAAATCGACCCGCGCCGAGACGCTGCGGGCCGCGGAGCCACGCCGTGACCCGCGCGCGCACCTCCATGCCCTCGGCGGAGCGCTCCATGGCACGGGTTCCGCCAAGGCGGTGGCGTGGTGCGGGAGGATCCTCCACGACCTCAAGCACAAGTCGCCGAAGAGTCTGTTCAAGAAGTTGGATGAACTGCTACTGGAGCCTCCCTCTGACGACCCGGCGGTGTCGGAGGCCATGCGCGAGCAGAACGCCTACTTCAGAAACCACGCCGCGAACATGGACTACGCCGCCAACGCCACCCTCGGCGTGCCCATCGGCAGCGGCTCCGTCGAGCCCCTCTGCTCGCAGTTCCAGAACCGCCTCAAACGAACAGGCCAGTTCTGGACCAAGAAGGGCTTCGCCGCCCTCCTGTGCATCATCGTCAGGAGATGGAACGGTGAACTCGACTCCCTCTGGGTGGCGACCGCCGCCTGAATCAAGTCAGTGAAACGGGGATGCGCTCGTTTGTGCGCTCGCTTGTGATGCTAGAGTATCTCGGTTGCCTTCCGGCCAGTTGTGTGCCATAATCTCAACGTCATGCGGCAATCAGCACAGAATCGTACGGATACACCGACGGGCGTTTTCCCCGCCGGGGCGGCGCTTTCGGCATTCTGCGCTTGTGGGCGGAACGGCGGCTTTGCGCGGCCCGGGCGAATTATCCGCCCGGGTTGCCCGGGGGTATGCAGGCGGTCGTAATGGAATGATGCTTTTACGAATGGCTGGCAGATGCCCGCGCGACCCGAGAAGGTTGACGCGGGCTTTCTTTTTGAACCGGAAGGAGACGACACGATGAAACGTCTGGAACTGCTGGACACGACCCTGCGCGACGGTGCGCAGGCCGAGGGCATCTCGTTCTCGGTCCGCGACAAGCTGGCGATCGTCGAGACGCTCGACGATCTGGGCATACCCCTGATCGAGGCCGGCAATCCCGGCTCGAACCCCAAGGATCTGGCCTTCTTCGAGGCCGTGGCCGCCCAGCCGCTAAAGCAGGCCCGGATCGCCGCCTTCGGCGCGACCTGCCGTCCGAAGCTGGCGCCCGCGGACGACGCCAACCTCCGCAGCCTGCTGCAGTCCGGCACGGATGTGGTCGTGATCTTCGGCAAGTCCTGGAACCTGCACGTCACGGAGGTGCTGCGCACCACGCTGGACGAGAACCTGCGCATCATCCGCGACACGGTAGCATGGCTCAAGGGCCAGGGCAGGCGCGTGCTCTTCGACGCCGAGCACTTCTTCGACGGCTGGAAGTCGTCGCCCGAATACGCGCTGCAGGCGGTGTCCGCGGCGGCGGAGGCCGGCGCGGATGTCGTCTGCCTCTGCGAGACGAACGGCGGCTGCTTCCCGGCGGAGGTCGCGCGCGGCACGGCGGCGGTCGTGGAGCGCCTGGGCGGCCGGACGGTGGTCGGCATCCACACCCACAACGACGCCGGGCTCGGTATAGCCAACGCCCTGGCCGCGGTCGAGGCCGGCGCGACGCATGTCCAGGGCACGCTGGCAGGCTTCGGCGAGCGGTGCGGCAACGCCAACCTCTCGGGCCTGATCGGCAACCTGCAGCTCAAGCTGGGCCACGTCTGCATTCCCGAAGACCGCCTGCCGCTGCTGACCTCCGCCGTGCGGCGCGTGGCCGAGGTGGCCAACATCGTCCTGCCCGACGACATGCCGTTCGTCGGGCGCAAGGCTTTCGCCCATAAGGCGGGCATGCACATGGACGGGGTCAAGAAGTGCGCCATCTCCTTCGAGCATGTGCCCCCGGAGGCCGTGGGCAACGCGCGCCGCTTCCTGATGAGCGAGGTGGCCGGACGCAGCGCGGTCGTCGACCGCATCCGCGAGCTGTCACCGGACGTCGACAAGCACGACCCCATCGTCGAGCGGGTCGTCAAGCGCCTCAAGGAGTTGGAGAACGAGGGCTACCAGTTCGAGGGCGCCGACGGCAGCTTCGAACTGCTGATCCGCAAGGCGCTGGGCACCTACAAGCCCTTCTTCGAACTGGAGCGCTTCCGCATCCTGGGCGAGCGCCCCTCGCCGCACCCCGAGGCCGGCGCGGTCGCCATGGTCAAGATCGTGGTCGGCGAGGCCGAGGAGGTCACGGCCGAGGAGGGCAACGGACCGGTCAACGCCCTGGACCGCGGCCTGCGCAAGGCGCTCGACCGGTTCTATCCGCGGCTGGCCGAGGCGCGCCTGACCGACTACAAGGTGCGCGTGCTCGACGGCGCCGCCGCCGCCGCCGCCAAGGTCCGCGTGCTGATCGAGTCGACCGATGGCCAGCGCGTCTGGTCGACGGTCGGCGTCTCGACCGACATCATCGAGGCCAGCTGGATCGCCCTCGTCGACGCCATCGAGTACAAGCTCTTCCACGACCGCGAGGAGGCGCCGGCCGCCGCCGCGCCCTGAGCGGCGGGTGCCCGCCGGAGACTACCATGCCCCACCACTGCTTCATCTACGGGCCCCCGGGATCCGGCAAGAGCACGCTGGGCCGGGCCCTGGCCGGCCAGCTCGGACTGCCGTTCACCGACCTGGACACCGCCATCGAGCAGGCGGCGGGCCGGCCGATCCGCGAGCTGTTCGCCGCGGAGGGCGAGCCCGCCTTCCGCGTCCGCGAGGCGGAGCAGCTCCGCCTCGCCGTCGCGTCCGCGCCCGAGTCGGTGATCGCGCTGGGCGGCGGGGCGCTGCTGGATCCCGCCGGCCGGAGCC